>JBNGED010000367.1:0-3256 GCA_049975605.1 Sediminispirochaetaceae bacterium
ATCCCGAGTCGGGCATCTCGGACTGTCAATTCGCCCTCGGAAGCGCGGAAGGTGAAGACAATATCTTCTCCTGGACCCCGGTGACCTTCGGTTCCGGCCCGCAGGAGACGGCTGGTTTCTATGCAGCCGATCTTCCTGTTCCGGAGGGGCAGGAGGTGGTTCTGACGGTCCGCAGCGTGAACCGGGCCGGGATAGCGAGCGATGCTGCAGTGAGCAGAACAATAGCCTACGGCGATACCACACCGCCTGAAGCGGCATCGGTGTCCATGATACCGCAGCGCTACACGAGCGAGCCGGGCTATCTGCAGATCGGCTGGGCGCCGGTGCGGGACCCGGAGTCGGGAATCGTCAGCTACGAATACGCGGTCGGTACCTCTCCCGATGAGCAGGATGTTCTGTCATGGACCGGGGTTGAACTCAACCAGGAGCCGTACCTGCTTGGATTCGAGAAGGTGAAGGCCGGCGGAACCGGACGATCAGACGGATCCGGACAGGCCGGCGGAACCGGACAGGCCGGCGATGACAGGCCCGGCGGTTCTCAGTGGATAAAAGGCGCATCCGGTCAGGACCTGCTGTATGCGAGCTTAATAAGCGAGGGCGGGCTGCGCAGCACATACGTGGTTGAACCGGAGGGGCTGCAGCTCGAGCACGGCGTGACCTACTATGCATTCGTCAGAGTCACCAATGGATCCGGCCTCACTGCCGAGGCGGCCGCCGGCTCTCTGACGGTGGATACCACGCCCCCGAAGATTATGAGTCCCACGGTCAAACAGGGCAGAGACAGGAGCGCCGGACAGATACTGGAGTTCACCGCCGGAGATTCCGAATCGGGAATCAAAGCCTACCGGACCGGTCCGCAGTGGATCGATCTGTCCGGAGCCGCGAGCGTACGCATCAGCATCCCCCTTGATACACCCTATCCGCCGGCTCTGCAGGTCTGGGTCATGAATGGAGCGGGTCTGACGCAGCGGTCTGTTTTGGAGGTCAATCCATGAGGGTACATACACACATCTTCGTAATGAAGTATTTTCTGCCCCTGTGCATCTTCCTCCTGCTGGCCGTGCCGGGGATTCTGTCCGCGCAGGAGAAGCCGGTAATCGACGTACTCACCGATGGCGGGGAGGTCCACATCATACTCAGGAGCACCCCGCCGCAGACATCCGGGTTCAACGCATACCGGAGAGGCCCTGACGACCGGAACTATCTGCCCCTCACCAGCAGCACCGTCAGACCCGTCGCCGATCCCTATCAGGCCTACGATCTCTTCCGCAGAGACGCAGCCTGGCTGGCGAGAAAATTCGACACCACCGATCCGGTCCGCCTGTGGCGGAAGATCGGGATCAACCGGAATTACGCCCAGGCCTACAGCCTGATAAGTCCGGGACTGCGCATGGCCCTGGGACGGACCCTTATCGACCGGAGTGTCGAGCCCGGGGAAATGTACCGCTACCGTATCGTGCTGCTGGACCGCAGGGGAGACGAAATAGATACCATCAACAGCCGCATCAGGGTTGAGCAGCCCGATCCCGTCGAGCCTCCTGACTCGGTAACGGCCGTTTCGGACCGGGACCAGTTCGATATACGCTGGGAATATGATGAATACAGGGGAAGAAGCGGCGACAACACCGTCGGCTTCCATATCTACCGACGGGAGGCGGGCGGGCAGCCCCGCCGGATAAATGAAGCGCCGGTCCTGCGGGTGGAGGATTATCTGAACTATTTCGACTCCGGCGCCCGGGAAAGAGTTACATATCAGTACGGCGTCCAGGCGGTGGACATCATCGGCCGGGTAAGCAATATTGTCTATTCCGAGCCGGTCCGGATAACGGATACGACCCCGCCCCTCGTACCGATGGGGCTGACGGCGGTTGACCGGGATGACGGAGTACTTCTGATCTGGAACATTTCGCCGGAGGGGGATGTCCGGTCCTACAACGTGTATCGGAGCACCAGCGTCGAAGGGGAGTACAGCAGGATCAATTCCGACCCGGTTCCCTTCGATGATCCGCGCTTCACGGACACCGACCTCATCAGGGGGAAGGCCTGGTTCTACCAGGTGACGGCGATGGATGCCACCGGCAATGAAAGCCCGCCCTGCGGCGCGGTAACTATCATTCCGCAGGATACCGAAGCCCCCGGCGCGGTCGAGGGACTCAGCCATACGGTGGACCCGGACGACATGCTCGTCCGGCTGCAGTGGGACCCGAATCCCGAACCGGATATCAAAGGATATTTCGTGTACCGGGCCGAAGGGGAGAAGAGCATGATGCGGATCACCTCCATGCCGATCGAGGCAGCTGATGCTCCCCGTTTCGAAGACAGCGGATTCAGGGAAAAGGGCTTGCTCCCGGGACGGGAGTACCGGTATGCGGTCAGCGCGGTGGACACCTCCAACAATGAGAGCGAGCGGACCGAAGTACGCCTGGAGATGCCCGACAATGAAGCCCCGCGGGAGGTGTTTTCATTCAGCGCCCGATCCACCCGTGACGGCGAGGTGGAGCTGCGCTGGCAGCCCAGTCTCTCCAGGGACCTCGAACTGCACCGGATATACCGTCAGATGGAAAAGGGTGCAGCGCAGATCATAGCCGAGCTCCCGGCTGATCAGACGGACTACCTGGATGACGGAGTAGAGCGGGGAAGAAGCTACAGTTACTACGTGGTGGAGGTCGATGCCGCGGAGAACGCAAGCGGACCCTCCCGCACCCGTGAAGTAATACCCATAGACAGTACCGATCCCGGTCCGCCCCGGAACCTGCAGGCGGTGAAGGAGGGCAGCCGGATACGCGTGACCTGGGAGTCCCCCGATGAAACCGACCTCGTCGGCTACCGTGTCTACCGGGCGGACTATCCCGGCGCCAAGCTGCGGCAGATCAGCGAAGAACCGGTTACGGAGACGGAATACAGCCTGCGTTTCACCTCGGAGGCTGCGGAGTATACCGTCAGGGCCCTCGATTCATCCGGCAATGAAGGTCCCGGCGAATCGGTCCAGCTGAAGGAGGGTAGGTAGATGAAGAAAGTTCGGAGACTCGCGCCTATCCCGGCTCTTATGCTGGCGTTCTTGATGCTCTGCACGTTCAGCGCAGCTGCCGAGGTAACGATTATCCGCACCCTCCCCGAAAGCGGTACCAACCAGGCTGAAGCGGAGTGGAAATCCCCCGCGGCGATAGACGGGGACAGAGCCGCCGCTGAATCCGCCGCGGGAGCCCCCGCCGCACGGCTGTCAGGACGCATCATCGTCGGCGGCTACGGCTCAGGG
>JBNGED010000368.1:0-3251 GCA_049975605.1 Sediminispirochaetaceae bacterium
GTTGACCGACGCGTCGGCCTGTCCCATGGCGATCTCCATCATGACCTCGTTCATCGTCGGCAGCGTGGCGGCGATGTTGGCCCAAACCGCGTCGTAGAGACCGTTTTTTTCCAGGACTTTTTTCCCGATCTTGCCAATTGCGGCAACTTCGGGGTCGCCCCATATCAGCTTGACCCCGGGGCGGCCGAGGTCTTCGAGACAGGTAATGGCAGCGGGATTTCCCCTGGGGACGGTTATGATGGGAATGTGATAGCAGATGGACTGCTCGGATTCCACCAGGCCCTTCTCGGCGGCTATCTCTATATACAGAGTGGCCCCGGGCATGTAGGCGTCGCCGGTCTTCGTCAATTCCATCTGACTCAGCAGGGCGTTCGATCCGGCATAGTTGTACTTCACTTCCACCCCGAATTTTTCCTGAAAAATAAGACCGATCTCGTCCATCGGCTTCCGCATTCCGGCTCCGCAGTAGACCATAATTGATTCTGCTTCCTGGCTGCCGCCTGCGAAGAGAGCCCCCGCGGCGAAGAGAAGCACGATAAAGACCAGCATTGTTTTCACATTTTTCATACTACACTCCTTTTTTTACAGATAGGAGTCCGCTGTGCAATGGTTCCCCGAATTGAATCCGGAAAGAAGGTAGATTAAGGAAATCGCACGGTATACGTGCGGTGGCAGTGGCGGTCATTCTCCTTTCCAAACACGGGGGGCGCGAATATTTCTATGCGCACCTTCGTTTGCTTCACAGCAACACCGGCTGAAGCCCTTAGGAGATATCCCGTAGGGTATTCAGCTCGGAGAATCCGATCACAGTTATACTTTGTATTACTTGTGCTGTCAAGAAAAAATTCCGTCCCATAATTCCAGAATTCCGGCCCTTATGAACGGTCCGCTATTATGACTGGTCCTGTGCGGAATCCCGGGGAACTTCATCCCGGGCGAAGCGGTCGTCGGACTTCCGGTCAGGGATCTTCTCTCTGGCCTTTTCCACCCAGCCGGTCCGCACTGTTCCCGCCGGATCGAAGTCCGGCACGTAGGGCTTGATATCCAGAAGGGGGGTTCCATCCAGTATATCGACATTACTGATATACAGCACGTTGCCTTCCACCGACTCCAGCTGTACGACCGACAATCCGATCGGATTCGGACGACGCGGAGCGCGGGTGGCGAACAGACCTCGCGGAACCGTATCCAGGAAAGGCGTGACCTGCAGATTGTATCCCCTGCAGCGGTGGAACACATACAGGAGAATGATGTGGGAGAAACCCTCGAGATCGAGAAGACCCTCTGCGTATTCCTCGTTGACAATTACCCGGCCGCGGGCGCCCTGACTCGCCGGCGGTTGAATCGGCATCCCGCTGAGCTCCTGAAAGGGAGAGTGCACGGTCCCGATGGAATGAAATTCCAGCTTCATTGTGCTCATGATAGGGTGTATCATAACAGAGATTCCGGCATTATTCCTATAGGTTCTTCATGAAGAGATACGGCGGAAAAAGGTCCCTGTATCAGCGCTGAGCTCGATCGATGACTTTGGAGAGAATAGGATATTTTTAGATTGATTCTCTCTTCCCTCTGTACTATGATTTAGACCGTGATCTTGCTGAATAATACACATTCAGAACAGTATTAGGGGACCAGGGCAATGAAGAAGCACAAGAAGACTATCCTCCTCGTGGAAGACGAAGCTCTCATAGCGGCAGCTGAAGCGAAGATGCTTCGGCAGTGGGGGTATGAGGTAGTCACCGTTCTCGACGGCCCTGCTGCGATCGAGACCGCAATTTCGAACGATATCGATATGGTCCTGATGGACATCGACCTGGGAAAGGGGGCGATGGACGGGACCGAAGCAGCTTCCCGGATACTCGAGCGGAAGGACCTGCCGATCGTCTTCCTTTCCAGCCACACCGAACCCGAAGTGGTGGAGAAGACTGAAAAGATCACCTCTTATGGTTATGTAGTAAAATTTCCTGGAAACACCGTGCTGGAGGCTTCGCTGAAGATGGCCTTCAAACTCTACGATGCCAACCAGGAGGTCAAGCTCCGGCGTGAAGAGAGCGAGCGTTCGGTTGCGGAAATAAAGCTGAGAGAAGAGAAACTGGAGCATATCAACCGGGTCCTTTTATCCGTGCGTAATATCAACCAGATTATTACCAAGGACCCCGGCAAGATCGACCTGTTGAACAGGGCCTGTCAGCTGCTCGTCGAGACTAGCGGATATCACAATGCCTGGATCGTACTGCTGGACAATGGAAAGCCGGCGGAACCCTTCTTTCACAGAGGATTCGGGAAGGATTGTTTCGCCGGGATGGCGAAGCAGCTCAAGGAGGGCAGGCTGCCCCTCTGTGCTGCGAAGGCTTTGAAAACACGTGACATAGTTATTACCGAGAACCCGGAGAAGCAATGCTACGGTTGTCCCATTCAGAGCAGTTATTCAGTTGATAATAGAGGCAGTTCGTCGAATGCGGGCATGACTGCCAGAATTGAGCACGGCGGTAAAATCTACGGCTGGCTGAATGTGTCCGTGCCGTATGTTTTTTCTCAGGACCAGGAGGAGCATGATCTGTTCAGGGAGATCATCGAAGATATAGGATATGCTCTGAGCAAGAATGATATTCTTAGTGAGAAGCAGCAGGCATTCATCGAGCTCAACAGGAGTGAAAGGCTCCTGAACAATGTCTTCGACAGCATCCAGGATGGAATCAGCATCCTGGACACCGATCTTACTATTCGCCGGACGAACCAGATCATGAAGGAGTGGTATGCCCGGAGCGTGCCTCTGGAAGGGAAAAAGTGTCATCTCTGTTATCAGAACTCCGATACTCCCTGTGATCCCTGCCCCAGCCTGCGTGCTCTCAAATCGGGAAAAACCGAGGCGGAAATCGTACCCGGAGTACCCGGATCGGCGGCAGAATGGATCGAACTGTACAGTTATCCAATGAAAAATCCGGATACCGGATCCGTAGACGGCGTCGTCGAGTTCGTGCGGGATATCACCGAACGGAAACTGGCGGAAAAGCATCTTCATGAGAGTGAAGAAAACCTGAGAGCAACTCTCAATTCAATCGGCGACGCGGTGATTGCAACGGATACCTCCGGACTGATTACCAGGATGAACCCGGTGGCCGAGACACTGACCGGGTGGAGCTTCTCGAAAGCCCGGGGACGCCGGCTCACTGAAGTTTTTAATATTATTCACGCACACACCGGGAAGCAGGTCCCGAACCCGGTTGACAGGGTCCTGGAAAGCGGACAGG
>JBNGED010000369.1:0-3244 GCA_049975605.1 Sediminispirochaetaceae bacterium
TATTTACGCAGTGCTGGGCGGAACTCACCTGGTGGAAGCACATGGAGAGATGTTCGATATGTCTATCGACTATCTGAACAACGAGGGTATCGAAGTCGTCGGTGTCTCCCACTGTACGGGGCAGCAGGCTATGGACGCTCTCAGCTCCAGTAACGACAGGTATTTTCACAATAGAACCGGCAGTTCTCTTTACGTGATGTAAAGAGGGTGCGGCGCTAATATACAAAAAACTGTGCAAATTGTAGCGCACAGTTTTAATAAACATTGACCACTTGAGGAGGTTAAAAGATGTTTAGAAAAAAAATGGTGTTGTTGGTACTGGTTGTACTGATAGCAGCGGCAGCCTTGATCTCGTGTCAGAAAAGCGCGAGTGCTGAATCAGAAGAAGCACCCGCGGCAGCAGTCGAGAAGATAGTGTGGAAATCTTCAGGACATGGTCCTGCGAGCGATCCGTCACAGATCTATCATGACATGGCCTGTGAAGCTATCACCAAGGCATCAGGCGGCAGGCTCGAAGTAAAGCCCTTCGTCGGCGGATCGATTGTTCCTGCATATAAAGAGGTCGACGCTATTCACGAAGGTGTTCTCCAGATGGGTTATTCTTGTCCAATGTACAATCTGGACAAGTGGCCGTCAGCCGGTCTGATCAGTTCACGCCCAGGCGCACTTCCCGGTGAAGCGCTTCGTTCATGGTTCAACTTCGGAGGCGGAGCCGACTTGATGAACGAGATGATGGGTGACTACAACGTAATGACTTTCCCCGGCGCTCTCTCTCCCCTTCCTGAAGAGGTTTTCTTCCACTCCAAAGTTGAGCTCAACAGCCTCGACGACATCCAGGGACTGAAGGCACGCTGTATGGGTGACGGCGGTGAGATTCTGAAGAGGATGGGCGCTGCCACAGTTATTATCCCCGGCGGCGAACTGTATGAAGCCATGCAGAGAGGAACCATCGACGCGTTTGAGTACTCCACTCTTGCATCCAACTATAAGATGAACTTCTACGAAGTGGCCGACTACGTATACCTCTCCCCGACCCGTGCACCCAGCGATCCCCAGGTGTTCTTTGTAAACAAGGATGCTTTCAACGCCCTGCCCGAAGACCTGCAGGCAATCGTAAAATCCGTGATCTCCGACCACACACAGATGCAGCATGAATACCTGGTGTACGAATCCGTAAAGGCGGTCGACAAGTTCAGGGAAGCCGGCAACGAAGTACGCAAGGTCCCCAGGGAAATCGAAGTTGCCCTGCTCAAGGCTGCTGATGAATTCTATGCAGAAAAATCAGCCGAGGAAGCTCCCATTTTCGGTAAGATCTATCGTTCCATGAAAGAGTACGGCGACGCATACAACGCCATGAAGTAGTGGAGTGATGCAAGGAGATAAAGCATGACTGTTTTGAAAAAAATACTTAAAATCATCGATTTTATCAGTGAGAAGTCTGGAGCGGTGGGGAAATGGTTTGCTTTTCTCCTTGTGCTGGCAGGCGCGTATGAGACCATCTCCAGACACTTCTTCAATGCGCCTACCATATGGGCATATGATACTATGTGTATGGCAGGAGGCACCACCTATCTTTTAGGTGCCTCCTACAATTATCTCCATGACGCCCATACCAGGGTCGATCTGCTGTACAGCCTCGTTTCGGACAGGAAAAAGGCCCTGATCAATGTGATCTGCGCGGTTATCTTTTTCTTCCCGTTGATGACAATAATGCTGCAGCAGGCGACCATCTGGGCACTGAAGGCCTGGAGAATAAATGAAATAATGTTCAATAGTTTCTGGTACCCTCCGGCAGCTCCGTACCGGACTGTATTTGCATTCGGACTGTTCCTGCTGGTCCTGCAGGGACTGGCTAACTTCATCCGTGACGTATTCTTTGTAGTGAGAGGTGAGCGAATTGATTGAAATGAGTGCTGAATTAGTCGCGGTTTTGATGTTGGGCGGAGTCCTGACTCTTGTATTGACTGGGTTTCCGATCGCCTTCGTGATCGGAAGTATCGCATTTATTGTCGGAGTGCTGGCCTTCGGACCGCAGACGGCGTTCCATATTCTCTACTCTAGGTTCTACGGCCTCTCGTTGAATTATCCGTATCTGGCGGTGCCTCTATTCAGCTTTATGGGGGTGGTGCTGCAGCATTCGGGGATTACCAAGGAACTGTACAACAATCTGTACCAGGCCCTTGGCCGAACGAAGGGCGGTCTGGCGATCGTAACCATCATTTTCGGTACGGTCCTCGCCGCCTGTCTGGGTGTAATCGCGGCATCGGTTACGATTCTGACATTGATCGCGCTGGGACCGATGGTCTCACGTGGGTACGACAGGTCTCTTGCAGCTGGAACCATCGTAGCTTCCGGTACGCTGGGTATCCTGATCCCGCCGAGCATCATGCTGGTTGTCTACGGACCGCAGGCGGGAGTGTCCATCGGGCAGATGTTCATGGGCGCCGTTTTTCCCGGGCTCATGCTCTCAGGTATGTATATTCTGTACGTCGTGGTCCGTTGTGTCATCAATCCGTCCCTCGGACCGGCTATCCCAGAGGACCAGATCCAGCCGTTCTCCTGGAAAAACCTTCTCGCGCTGTTCAAATCACTGGCACCGCCGGTGGTCCTAATCCTGGCGGTCCTGGGAACGATTTTTTCAGGAATTGCACCGCCGACGGAGGCAGCGGCAGTAGGCTGTGTCGCTTCTCTGCTGCTGGCGGCTGCCTACGGGAAGTTCAGCTGGAAGCTCGTGAAGCACGCGTCCATGGAGACGCTGAGGGTTGCGACCTTCGTGGTTATCATCGCCGCCCTCTGTTACGCGTACGTCGGGATCTTCATGAGCGCCGGCGCAGGCGAAGTAGTAGCACGGCTCATCCTGGCAGTCCCCGGCGGCAAATGGGCTTCCTTCGCCGTCATCATGATCATTGTGTTCCTGCTTGGTATGTTCATCGAGTGGATCGGAATTGTGTTCATCATCGTGCCTATCTTTTCACCGATCATTGTTCAGCTTGGATTCAATCCTCTCTGGGCAGCCATGATGGTATGTATCAACTTGCAGATGGCCTTCCAGACGCCTCCTATGGCAATGTCAATCTTCGTTATGAAAGGTACCGCACCGCCTGAATACGGGGTTACTATGGGTCACATTATCAGGGGGGTCATACCTTTTGTTCTCATCATCATGATCGTGCTGTTCCTCTGTACCGTCTTTCCGGGAATCATCACCTGGTTACCCGAGAAGATGATCGGAGCGGCTTCATAC
>JBNGED010000370.1:0-3244 GCA_049975605.1 Sediminispirochaetaceae bacterium
ACTCATTTGAAAAGCGCAGAAGAGAAATTGAAAAGAAAAAGAAAAATGAAGCCAAACGAAATAAAAAACTCGAACGAAAACTGGAAAATCAGGAACCAACTGAATTTGAAGATGAACAGACAGATAAGCCTGAATCTGATCAGTTATAACTATAGTGTTCCCCTTTTATCCCGACCACGTATAAAGAAAGAAGAAGCAGTGGCAGCTGGTACGAGGAGGAAGATGAGATGCTCGGCCATCCGCGGGATTCCCTTCCCCGTATCGACGTCAGAGAGAGTGCCAAACACGCAGTGATAAAGTTCAACAGCACGGTTATTGCGGATACCACAAATCCCCGGAGAGTGCTATTAAATGGGATTACCTGGCGACGATTGCAAAATCAACTGTATGTCCGTACAAGGGCCCGTCTAAATACCGGTCTATTCAGGTAAACGGGAAGGATAAACCGGAAACAGCCTGGGCATACCTGAACTGCTTCACTAAACAGCCTCAGCTCTTAGCGCTGTGTTTTCTCTTATTGCTTGTCGGGCTGGTCATGCCGGCGGCGGCCGGACGTTCCGAGAACCGTGCCGAAGAAGTTCAACAGACCAGTTTCTCCACTCCACTGCCTATCCCGCCTCTTTTGGAGGGCACTGAAAAGAATGGTGTCCTGCACTTCAACCTGCAGGTACAGCAGGGCGAGCGGGAGTTCTATCCGGGAGCAGTAAGTTCGACCCTCGGTTATAACGGTAATTATCTGGGCCCTACAATCAGGGTGCACCAGGGCGATAATGTTCCTATTGTTGTTGAGAACCAGCTGAATGAGGCTACCACGGTTCATTGGCACGGGGCCCATGTGCCGGCGGAAATGGACGGAGGGCCCCATCAGCAGGTGCCGGCCAACTCCTCCTGGCAGGCCTCTTTTCCCATCGATCAGGAGGCCGCCACCCTCTGGTACCACCCTCACCTGATCCCCACCACCGCCGAACAGGTGTATCGCGGGCTGGCCGGCCTGTTTATAATCGAAGACGAGAATTCCAAATCACTTCCCCTCCCCCGTCGCTACGGAGAAAACGATATACCGATAATTTTACAGGAGCGCCGCTTTCAAAGGGACGGCCGCAACACCTACAATCCATCGATGCCGGATGTAATGCACGGATACTCCGGTAAAGCCGGGGCGGTTCATGCTGCAGAAAATTCCATCCGACTCTTGAAGGTTGTAGCAAATGTAAGGGCTGGCAGAGTGATCAAGAGGACCTCACAGATAAGTCGTAGAGGGAATCAGAGTTTTTCCATCATGCCTCGACAGTACAGTTTTCATTATTCTGATAAGTGAAAGGCATCCCGGAACAAATTGCATCTCCAATCATTCTTCGGTATAATTCAGATAGCAGGAAGTACAATGAACAAGAATATCGTTCAAGCTATAGAGAAGTTAAAACAGACTTTCCCCGAAGCACGTTTCATAGTGTTCGGATCTCAAGCGACCGGCAACGCCGACAAGGACAGCGATCTGGACTTGTGTGCGGTATTCCCGTCATTGTCCAAAGACCCATTTGACCTGATATATGATATTCGAATAGAAGCCAGAAAGCACCTTTCCATGGCCATGGATATATTTGTTATATCCGAATCGGATTTCACATCTCGAAGCCATGAGAATGGCTCATTAGAACACCTAATCGCAGCAGAGGGAATTGCAGTATAATGAAGGCTCTTACCAGGGAATGGCTTGAATACGCTGAGCATGATCTTTACGCGGCCAAGTTACTTGTCGAAAGCCATAGGCCGCCCTTCGAGGTTATCGCTTACCACTGTCAGCAATCAGCAGAAAAATCGATCAAGGCCTTACTTATTGAACACGGAGAACCTCTTCCCCGGACTCACGATATGGGAGTACTTTGTCAACTTGTGACGGATTTCTACGATGGATTTGCAGACTATTTAGAGGACTGCGACCGTTTAACCCCCTATGGAGTTATAACCAGATACCCCGGAAGTCCTTTATCCATTGGTGAAGATCACGTAACTCAAGCCCTGAGAACAGCAGAGAAAATACAGGAACTGGTCAATACTTACCTGTCAGAATCCTCTGCGTAAGAAATCACCGCCGCGGCTCATAACCAGGCGGAGATTCCAGTCAATGTTAAGGATTTATATAAATTCTCTGCGAATCATCCGGAATCACCTGTCCGATTACGGCAGTGTCCGGACAGCCGGAACGGTGAAGGTCTGCCAGGGCCTGATCGGCCCGGTTCTCCGGAATGCTCAATAGCAGTCCCCCCGATGTTTGAGGGTCAAAAAGAATATCCTTGGTTAGAGGATCGATTTGTTCGGAAAAATCCGTCATGCACAGACGGAATTCCTTGTTTTTATACGCACCGGCGGGAAGCAGACCCATCGAAGCGAATTCGACGGCTTCACTGATAATCGGTATGCGGCTGCTCTGCAGCTCCACGCTGCACCGGGAGCCGATTACCATTTCGGCAAGATGTCCCAATAGTCCGAAACCGGTGATGTCCGTGCATGCATGGACAGGATACGTGCTCATCGCCTCGGCGGCGCTCCGGTTCAATGTCGCCATCAGATGAGTGATTTCCGCGATGACTGAATCAGAGGCAAGCCCGCCTTTGATAGCTGTGTTGATGATACCCGAACCGAGGGGCTTCGTCAGAATCAGATAATCTCCCGGCTTCAGACCATGTTTGGTCCACAATTTATCCGGATGTACGAATCCCGTTACCGACAGCCCGTATTTGAGCTCGATATCTTCGACGCTGTGACCGCCGACGAGAACCACCTCCGCCTCTTTGAGCTTATCCAGCCCGCCCTCGATAATTCGGCGCAGCGTCGAGAACTCCATCGTTTTTACGGGGAAGGCCGCCAGGTTCATGGCGGTAATCGGACATCCCCCCATGGCGTATACGTCGGACAGTGCGTTGGCGGCGGCAATCTGCCCGAAGGCATACGGGTCGTCCACGATGGGTGTGAAAAAATCAACGGTCTGAATGATCGCCTGTTCATCCGAAATTTTATACACCCCGGCGTCGTCCGCCTTCTGCATACCCACAAGTACGCTGGGATTGCTTGGAATTTCAAGGCCGTCCAGTAAACGCTCCAGGACCCCTGGAGGAATCTTGGACGCTCAGCCGGAGCCGCTTACCGTTTCGGTCAGCCGCTTTTTCTCATCGAAGACCGCCACTGTTATCCTCCTTTTTTTGATCGTTCAACCGAACAGTGCTCCAAGACCGGCTGCGGCTTC
>JBNGED010000371.1:0-3241 GCA_049975605.1 Sediminispirochaetaceae bacterium
CGGATATTCTCGATCGTCGCCCGGGCGATCGCAGCGACGACAGGCCGGCTGAGGCACTCGATATACGAGTCTACCTGAGGATCCTGGAGAAGAGTTTCGATCTGGGGGAGCGCCGACAGTTGATTTTTTTCCATGATGCCTGCTTTAACTTTACGGAAGAGGGAGGAATCGAACCTCCCGACGCTTCTACACGCCCAACGGTTTTGAAGACCGCGGGGACCACCAGATCCCATCAGCTTCCAAAGAAAGTGTAGTTGCTGGCATGGGGGCTGTCAAGCGCGGGTAATCGGTCGGTGGCAGCGTGCAGGGGATCCGCAGCCGCCGTTAATTCCTTACTAAATAAATAATATAAAATATTCCAGGAAAAGTATATAAGCCCTTGATTTCCGGCCCGCATCCATTACACTGATAGTATGCCGGTTCGAGCCGGCGGAATGCCAACAGGAAGGAGGTGCCCATGCCGGAAGATTTCAAACCGGGTTGTCAGCGACCGAAGAGCGGACCCGTGGGCGGAGAACCTGTGACAACGGACTCCGATGAGAAAACCACACAGAAGGAGGAGAAGAAGCCTATGATCAAGGTAGG
The DNA here is from genome assembly GCA_049975605.1 of Sediminispirochaetaceae bacterium. GTDB lineage: Bacteria > Spirochaetota > Spirochaetia > DSM-16054 > Sediminispirochaetaceae > DSBN01. Next base: position 586 of record JBNGED010000371.1, read on the forward strand.
ACAGCAGGCACCCGATTTTTCTGCCCCTGCGTATCAGAAGGGCAAATTCATCGAGGTGAAACTATCCGAATATCTGGGAAAATGGGTGGTACTGTGTTTCTACCCGGGTGATTTCACCTTTGTCTGAGCGACCGAAATTTCGGCGGTCGCCGAAAAACACAGCGAATTTCAAAAACTTGGAGTAACAGTCCTTTCAGTCAGTGTTGACAGTATTTTTGTTCACAAAATGTGGAACGACCACGAACTATCAAAGATGGTAGACGGCGGCGTGCCCTTCCCGATGCTCTCGGACGGGGGCGGGGCGATCGGCACGGCTTACGGAGTCTATGACGCCGACTCAGGCGTGAATACCAGAGGAAGATTCCTCATAGATCCGGACGGTATCATCCAGGGCTTCGAAGTCCTCACTCCTCCAGTCGGCCGGAATGTGTCTGAGACTCTGCGACAGATACAGGCCTTCCAGCTTGTACGGGAGAAAAAGGGAGCTGAAGCGACACCGTCAGGCTGGAAGCCGGGCAAGAAGACCCTCAAGCCTTCACCCGACCTGGTCGGCAACGTCTGGAAAGAGTGGAAGACCAGCATGGCCTTCGACGATTAAAGGACCAATAACAAATGGCGGCCGTTGAGACTGACGGCAATCCGCACACTGAAAGAACGGCGGCCCCTCCTGAAGGAGGGGCCCTTTTTTTGGTCCTCGATCCGGCATTCTATTTGACACATATTTTACCTGCCCGGCTTTTCACGGCAGTCCGCAGATCTCTGCTGAGGAATAGCATCCAGGATAACCCCGGAATTACAATCATAGTGTATACTATGCCGAAGGAGGCGGGGAATGAAACAACACGATGCCGGTATGCACTTCAACGAGACATGGGACGTGCTGGTGATCGGGAGCGGATTCGCGGGGCTCGCGGCGGCGATCGAAGCGCGCGAAGCAGGGGCTTCCGTCCTGGTGATAGAGAAGATGAAGTCCACGGGCGGAAACTCACGAATCAGCGACGGGGGGATCGCGGCGCCCGGTACCGATATGCAGAAGCGATACGGATATGAGGATTCCCCGGACCTTTTTTTCCAGGATATGATGCACTCGGGACTCTTCCTGAATCATCCCGATCTGGTCCGGGTCGTGGCGGAGAATGCCCGGGAAGCCTTCGAGTGGAGCCGGGATGAACTGGGAGTGCCGTACCTGGACCGTATCGACATCTTCGGGGGGCACTCCGTACCCCGCTGTTATGCGGCGGAGAATATCACCGGCGGCACCATCATCAACAGGCAGCTCGAATGGTTGAAACGGAACGGCGTTGAAGTGCGGAAGGAGACCTGTTTTCGGGAATACATTCTGGACGATGCCGGCGCTGTCACGGGGGCGGAGGTAAGGTCGGGATTTGATGGAAAAAATCCTGGGCAAGGCACCGGGATGCTGCTGAGGGTCAGACGCGGTATCGTATTGGCGGCGGGCGGATTCGGAGCGGATGTCGCCTTCCGTGTTCAGCACGATCCGCGGCTCGGATCCTCCATCGACACCACGAACAGGGCTTCGGCCACGGCGGAAGCCCTCAAGGAGACCCTCAGATTGGGCGCAATGCCGGTGCACCTCGCCTTCATTCAGCTCGGGCCCTGGGCTTCACCGGATGAGAGGGGCTTCGGCCACGGTCCGATGTTTTCCGAGTACATCGTGTTCCAGTACGGGATGATCGTCGATCCGGGGACGGGTCGGCGCTTCTTCAATGAACTCGCCGACCGGAAGCGGCTGTCGGATGCAATCCTGGGAACCGGTCATCCCTGCGTCGGGATCGCCGACTCGGCAGCCGTGGCCGGTTCCGGCTGGGACATCGGCAGGGCGCTGAAAAACGGGGTCGTCCGGGTCTTCGACACCCTCGAGGAGCTGTGCGGATTCTACGATATGCCGGGGGATCAGGTGCGCGGGACCGTTGATGCCTTCAACCGGGCGGTGGAGGCCGGTGTCGACACTGACTTCGGCAAGCCGATACTCGAGGGCGCTCCAGGCTGCAAGAAGCCGCCGTTCTACGGGATCCGCCTCTGGCCGAAGGTCCACCACGTGAGCGGCGGGGTCGCGATCGACACATCGGCGCGGGTCATCGATCTGGACGGGAAGCCGATTCCGGGGCTTTTCGCCGCGGGTGAGATAACGGGGGGCATTCACGGCGCCTGCCGTCTGGGCAGCTGCGCGATCACCGAATGTCTTGTCTTCGGCCGGATTGCCGGGAGAAGCGCGGCGGAGAGTTCCTCATGACCATCCATTCCGGACAGGGCCGGCAGAAAATCGCCTTTCTTTTCATCCTCATAGTCTACACGGTGTGGGGGACCCAGCCGCTCTACTGGCAGCTCTTCGGTCCGATCCCGCTGTCGCACATTATGGCCCACCGGATCATCTGGTCGGCCTTCCTGCTGCTTCCCGTCGTTCTCATGACGAAACGCCGGGACCAGCTCAAACAGATTCCCGGCTCCCTCAGGCGGATCGCAATACTGTTGCTCTGTGCTCTTGCGATAGGCGGGAACTGGCTCCTCAATATCTACGCAGCGGCTACGAAGCAGGTGGTCGAAGCGAGTCTCGGTCACTACATCACCCCTATCGCGATCATCCTGCTCGGCGTCTTTGTTCTGAAGGAACCCTTCCGTCTTTACAAAATGGTCG
>JBNGED010000372.1:0-3221 GCA_049975605.1 Sediminispirochaetaceae bacterium
GAACAAGATTGGCCTTCGTATGCATTCTGCCGGCCGTATCGACCAGCACGAGGGGGACGCTATTGTTCTTCGCGCTCTCGATTCCGTCGTACACGACCGCTCCCGGATCTGCTCCCGGATTCTGCCGTACAACTCTCACATTCAGCCGACGTCCGTGTTCTTCCAGCTGATCTATTGCTGCGGCTCTGAACGTGTCCGCCGCCACCATAATACTGCTTGCCTGCTGTTGATCCGCATAGTATCTGGACATCTTTGCCAGACTGGTCGTCTTGCCGACGCCGTTTACTCCCAGCATGAGAAAGAGATTCAGTTTATCCGGATCAATCGTGAGCTCTTCTGTTATAATATCTTCGTAGAGCATCTCCCGTATGCGGGACAGGGCGTTCTCCTTTGCATCCGCCTGTTTTTCGACTTCCTCCACGATCTCCATGGCAGTCCGGGCATTTATATCCCCTTCGATCAGCAGATCTTCCAGCTCTTCCAGAACCTCTTCAGTAATACCGCCCCGTGCAAAGAGGGTCCGCAGCGCCGCTCCCAATCCCTTTTTAGCCACAGCTTTTACTCCTCCGAAATTTGTTCTTTCCGTTCACTAATACTCCTGCGAACTGCGTATGTAATGAGTCATGCCGATTATGGTATCTGCGAACAGGATACTGTTGAGAAAGAGACTTCCCAGGTAGGCAGTGTACCACAGGGTCGCCTGTGTTTTCAATCTGTCGATTTCTTCGATCGAGCCCGTGCCGGTGGTGACCGCTGAATTGTATGCGTAGGCAAACTGCTCACTCTGTCCATAGGTTACGACGGTCAGGGGAAGGCTCAGCAGAAAAGCCGTCAATCCCTGGTAGAACCGCGATCTCGATTTCTCTGCTATTCCGGCGATGCTTACCTCTTCCGGATGCAGCTTGAAGTCAATGAGCGATGGCCCCCCATCCACTACTCGAAACTGTTCCTGATAATTATCCCTGCGCAGCAGTATTGTAGCCGGCGGAATCAGTCCTTCGATATACAACGGCGTCGAGCCGCTCATCCTTGAATCAATGAACACTTCAGCCCCGGCGGGTCCGCTCCTTATCAGGATGCTTACAGGATTCTCACTGTTCAAAGATACCTTCAGAGTCTCGCTCGTACCGCTCTTCAGTTCGACCGAGAACCTCTCCGCTTCATAACCCTCCGCCGAGACAATTACATCATGAGTCCCCGGGGAGAGGTAGCTGAATCTGCCTCTCCCGTCGGGCTTCTCCGGAGCTCCGTCGATGAGATATTCCGCGTTCGCCGGTTGAACGTCGACAATCAAATCGCTCCATTCACGGCCATAGATGTAGGTTCTAAGCGGCGGCCGGCTTTCTTCCAGAATGATATCTCTCTCATTGCTGAAAAAGCTGCCCCTGTACAGAGTCTCCGTCAGTCCGGAGACCGCGCTGTATGCTTCAATTTCAATGTAAAGGAGTTCTCCGAGAGGCTCAATGAAGCCGCTTATGACTGCATCGCAGCCGGCGCGGTAGCACCATATATCAAGCGGGACTTTCGGATACTCGTATAGTTCGCCGTTGCGGTTCTTCTCCGCCAGGAGAATGTCGATTGTGTCCGCAGGCCTTTCCCATCGGTACTCCTCGGAGAGCAGCTCCTCTATCTGTTTCCTGACTTCCTCTATGTTCTCTTCCGTATCACGCAGTGCACCTGTACTTGCTCCCTGAATAAAAAGCAGGTCCCTTGCTCGCTTCTTTTCATTCAACTGAAGATCAAGCTCTCTGAGCTCTCTGTCCCTCTCCTCTTCCCACCTTCTTCTCCTCTCGGTCTCGGAGGGATGATGGACGGCTGTCCGTTCAACCGTACGAATGATTGACAATGGTATACCTGATAAATGTTGAGATTGTTCGAGACTGAGTCCGCTGCCTCTGAACCGGGTTACGGCAACTCTCCAGGATTCCGGAGCTTCCTGGGCGGCGGCGCCCCCGGTAATCAACAGAGCTGCCATCAGGGTCAAAGCGATATTCTTCAGGATACGACTATCCATCTTTCCCGACAGCCTTTCTGACCGATGAGACTATTCTCTGCGGTTGGAACGGCTTCACGATGAAATCACGGGCACCGAGCTGGATCGCCCTGAGAACGTACTTCTGTCCGCTCATGGAAGAACACATAATTACCCTGGCATCAGGGTCCAGGCTTTTCAGCCTTCGAAGAGCCTCCAGTCCATCCATCACCGGCATCATGATATCGAGAAGAACGACGTCCGGCTTCAGGGTTCTGTACATCTGGACCGCAGCCCTTCCGTTATAGGCTTCCCCGGCTACCCTGATCCCGTTCTTCCGCAGAACTTCCGTAATAGCCTGCCGCATCATTTCTAGGTCATCTACCACCAGCACTGAAAATGACATCAGCCCTTCTCCATTAGTCTCCATTTCAGATAGGCCTCTATGAAGTCATCGATCTGTCCGTCCATCACGGCCTGTACATTCCCAACCTGGTGATTGGTCCGGTGGTCCTTTACCATGTTGTATGGATGGAACACGTAGGACCGTATTTGATGTCCCCAGGCTATATCCTTCTTCTCCTCGGCGTGTTTTTCCTGCTCCTCTTCCATCTGCTCCTGATAGTGTTCGTAGAGACGCGATTTGAGGACCTTCATTGCGGTTGCCTTGTTTTTATGCTGACTTCGCTCATTCTGACACTGTACGACTATTCCCGTCTCCAGGTGTGTTATACGCACCGCCGAGTCGGTCTTGTTTACATGCTGCCCTCCTGCCCCCGAAGCTCTGTACGTATCGATCCGGAGATCCTCCGGTTTTACATCAACTTCGATCTCATCCTCTATCAGCGGCGAGCTGTAAACCGACGCAAATGATGTGTGCCGGCGCTTGCTCGAGTCGAAGGGACTTATCCGGACCAGGCGGTGGATTCCGGTCTCTCCTTTGAGGTATCCGTAGGCATAACCGCCGGTTACCTGGATCGTAACCGATTTGATCCCTCCTTCGGCTTCAAGGAGATCGAGTATCTCGTACGAATACTGGTTGTTCTCACAGTACCGGGTGTACATTCTGTACAGCATACTTACCCAGTCGCAGGCTTCCGTTCCGCCCGCTCCCGAATGTATGGTGATAAAGGCGTCGTTCTCATCGAATTTTTCCGAGAACATATCAAGATTCTGATAGTGCTCCACCTTCTGCTCCAGGCGCTGAAGGTTCTCTTCTATTTCATCGGTAAAACTCTGATCATTTTCT
>JBNGED010000373.1:0-3210 GCA_049975605.1 Sediminispirochaetaceae bacterium
CCCCTCGACCGAATTGGTATATTTGTTGGGATTGATTCCCGCGTTCACCAGCGAATCCCGATACACGGCGATATCCGGATGTTCCTTGATGGGCGTTCCGTCCAGCCGGCTTCTCAGGCTCTTCTCCGCAGCCGATAGCAGGACATCGTCCTCCTCGGAGGTCTGACTGTTCTTGAGGCCCCTGCCGACGACAATGCCGAAACAGACTTCAGGATTGGTCTCGAAAACCCATGGATATACCGTATACTTCATACATTCCTCCCTGTTTGATGCTGTGCTGTGCTGCGATGTCCCTCCGTCCCCGGCCGCATGCTTATCTCCGACCGCATCTGCAGCCTCTGTCGAAACTCATATTTACTACCAGTGTAAACCGGTAGGCTGGTGGAAGGTCAAGGTGGCTTCTCAGCCTTCGGACCACACCGTATTCATAAACGCCAGATCCTCCTCGCGCTGATTGAAGAGGCGGTGGTAGAAGGCGTTGGTTCCTTCCAGGTGATGACAGCTGCAGGTGATGTGGTCTCCCGTTACCGCTTCGTGGCTGTATTTGATGTGGAGGCTCTTCAGGGCACGCCCCCGGCGGTATTCCAGAGGTATCGCTTCGAGGGCGCCGCCGATGTAGCGAATGCTGTTGAGGTGACCGTTGAAATCGATGTCGTAGTTGTGGACCGTCTGGCTGAAGGTCGTCTCCGGACCGTCGTATTTCTCTATCCTTCGCAGCTGAATGTCCGGACAGGCTTCCTCGGGAAGGATCTCCATTGAATCGGCAATATCCCGTCTACGCGCCAGTTTCCGGGCGTTTTCATCGATAATAGACCAGCTGCTGGTTCCCCGGGCAAAAATCTCTCTCTGATTGACGGAGAGGATATGGTCCAAAGCCCTATCTGCATCCTCACCCTCACCCTCACCCGCCTCCCCATCTACCGGGCTTACCTGAAAGTCGAAGAGGTACTGCAATCCCCGGATCTTCCTGACCCAGACCTCTACTTTGACTGCGGACCGCCAGGCTGGAAGCCGGGTACCGAACTCCGTATACATTCCGGTTAGGATCCATGACTGCCCTTCCCGCTGCAGATCGTACGAAGCGCATCCGATATCGGCGAACAGACTTGCCACTGTATCCTGAGCGTAGGAGCACAGGTGATATGGCTTTATGCGGTATTCCGGATCGATCTCTATGTTGCGAATGGTGTACTGATTGCTGTATTTCATGGTCTGGATTGTAGAGAAAATCCCAAGCTTTGAGAACAGCCGGCCGAGCATAATAAGACATCCGTCCGAGCTGCTTTCAAGACTCGTCTATTCTCCCCTGGCGTTTTTCAGTTCACCCGCCGCCGCTGCGTTGAGGAGCAGCGCGTCGGTGGCGACGGTAACGTATCGGAACCCCTGCATGATTCTCTGTCTGCCCGCAGCTCCGTTGACGGCGAAGATCCCCGCCGCCTTGCCGTTCCGTTCGCAGGCCTCGACGATCCTTCGTTCCGCCTCCTTGATCCGCGGATCTTCCACCTCACCTGGAATTCCGAGAGAGTGGGAGAGATCGAAGGGCCCCAGGAAGATCACGTCGATCCCCTGTACTTCGGCGACCGCCTCGATGTTTTCAAGCCCTTCCGCGCTTTCACACTGGGCGATCACGAGGGTCTGTTCGAGGCTTTGCTTGAAATACTCCTTCACCGTAAGTGCTCCGTAGTCGGCGGCCCTCGGCATAGCCAGCCCCCGGTGACCGACCGGATGGTAGTGCGCAGCCTCGACGACTTCCCGCGCGGCTGAGGCGGTGTTGACCTGCGGTACCTGCACCCCCGCCGCTCCGATATCCAGGGCGCGTAGAATAGTTGTGTCGATGGCGTTCGTCACTCTCAGCACAGCGGGAACGCCCCTCACCTCCGACGCCCTGACGAGGTGCAGAGCGCTCTCAATCGACATCGGTCCGTGCTCGGTATCGATGACCAGGAAATCGAAGCCCGCTCTGGCGATGATTTCGGTCACGTCGGGACTTCCCATGGTGATGAAACTCCCTATGATTGTCTCTCCGTTCTTCAGCCGCTGCTTCAAATCATGCTGCATGTTCTCCTCCTGCTGTGTATCTTAAATTCTCTCGATCATCCCGAAGGATACTCCCGACGGCTCATTGAATATGCAGATCTTCGAGCGTTCGGAGATCTTGAACGGCTCCTCAACGATGAATCCCCCGGCAGCGGTGATCTCTTCAGCCTTCTTTTCAATATCCTCGACCTCGACATAGAGGGTGAGAAAGGGAAGCTTCGCCTTCCGGAGGGTAAAGATACCTCCGTCTATCGGCCCGCTGCAGGAAGTGCCGGGATCGACTGTGTAGAATCCGAGGGTCTCATCGAAAGTGATCTCCCATCCGAAAACCTCATGAAAGAATCGTACCGACTTCTCCTGGTCATGACTCGCCAGTTCCCAGAACACAATCGAATTATTCATGTCCGCCTCCGTCTTCTTTTCTATTGTAGTGAAAAAGAAGCGCTTGATTCTACCGCTGCTTCTATTAATATAGAACTAACAGGTATGAAACAGATCCGTATCGGCACATGCAGTTTCAACTACCCCTCATGGAAGGGCCTCGTGTATTCCGAGAGCGCCGCGGAAAGCTTCCTGACCCAGTACGCCCGGCGATTCGATACAGTCGAGATCGACCGCTGGTTCTGGAGCCTTTTCCATCCCCGCAGTGTTGTGCTGCCGGACCCCAAAGTCGTCAGGGAATACCTCGAATCCACGCCGGATGATTTCACTTTTTCCATAAAGGTACCCAACAGCATCACGCTGACCCACTTCTACAGCCGCGACACAGGGGGAACAATCGAGCCGAACCCTCACTTCCTCTCACCGGAGCTGTTCAATGAATTCCTGGAACTTCTGCAGCCGCTGTGGAATAAGATCGAGACGCTGGTTTTTCAGTTCGAGTACCTGAACCGGCAGAAAATGGAGAGTCAGCAGGAGTTTCTCAGGCAGCTGGACTCATTTTTTTCCAGGATATCCATGGACATTCCGGCCGCCCTCGAGGTGCGGAACAAACAGTATTTCAATCCGCCTTACTTCGATCTCCTGAGGGAGCATGACCTCAGCCACGTGTTCATGCAGGGATACTGGATGCCTCCGATCACGGAGACCTACGAGCGCTTCGGGGAAAAAATCGGACCGCGGACAGTACTGCGGCTGATGGGGGAAGACCGCCGCTCTATCGAGAAGAGCACC
>JBNGED010000374.1:0-3208 GCA_049975605.1 Sediminispirochaetaceae bacterium
GTCAACGAGGGTAAGATCTACTACGGAGATCAGGATTTTTCACTTATCCCGCCGTACAAGCGAAACATTGGGATGGTATTTCAGAATTACGCTCTGTATCCCCATATGACGGTATTCGAAAACGTCGCTTACGCTTTGCGTATCCGCAAAACTCCGAACGCCGAGATCAAGCGGAAAGTTGAAGCTATCATGGACCTGGTCGGTCTTCCCGGGGTCCTCAGCCGGAGTCCCAACGAGCTTTCCGGAGGGCAGCAGCAGAGAGTAGCCCTGGCCAGAGCTCTCGTGTACGAACCCGAGGTCCTGCTCCTCGATGAACCCCTCGCCAATCTGGACGCGAAGCTGAAAGTCCAGATGCGTTCGGAGATCCGGAGAATTCAGAAGGCCTCCGGAGTCACTACGATTTACGTCACTCATGACCAGCTGGAGGCAATGGCGATAAGCGACCGCCTGGCAATCATGGAAAAGGGGAATATCTGCCAGATTGGCACACCCGGCGAGATATATTCCAATCCCTTGACGAATTTTATCGCAGGGTTTATCGGTACGATGAATTTTTTCGAGGGACGATTGGAGCCTGCCGGACAGGGGTTCGCGGTGATGGTAGGCGGGAACCGGAAGGAAGTCGCAGCGGCAATGGATGGCGGCAGGCTGCAGGACGCGCTCAATGGTCCTGTCGACATCGCGGTGCGCCCCGAGCATATTCAGATACGGCCGCAGGAAGACAATGCGCCCGGTGAAGGCTTCAGCGGATATGTTCTGATCCTGCAGTTCCTCGGGAAATATGTGCGGTACCACGTGGTAGCGCAGATAAACGGAGAAGAGAAGGTCGTTCAGGTGGACCTCGATATGAGTGCCGCGTATGTGAGAGAGGGAGACAGAGTGGTCATCGATTTTTCTGCCGGCAGCATGCTGCTGTTCCATGACGGGGAGAGGATTGCCTAGATGAAGCTCAGGAAAGACTATTCTTCGTATTTCGTTCTCGGAGCGGCGGTCGTATTCGTGGCGATTTTCCTGGTCTATCCCCTGATGCGCACGGTTCTGCTGGCCTTTGTTCCGAAGGGAGAGGCTGTAACATTCGGCAATTTCGGCTTTCAAAACTTCGACAAGTTCTGGGAAAGCTCTCTGTACCTGCGCTCTCTTGTAAATTCGCTCTACATCAGCATCTCGGTAGTGCTGTTCACGTCGCTGATAGGAATACCGATGGGATACCTGGTAGCCAGGGTGGATCTTCCATTCAAGCGCCTGCTGCTGAGCCTGGGCATCCTTCCGATCATAATGCCTGCCTTCGTCGGGGCCTTTTCCTGGATCATCGTCCTGGGACGGCAGGGGGCGATACGTGTTCTTCTCAGTCATCTTGGAATTGAACTGCCGCCTATCTACGGTCCCTTCGGTATAATTTTCAGTATGACCATGATGTACTATCCATTCACGTTCCTTCTTACCGAGGGGGCTTTCGAGACTGCGAATCCCACTCTGGAGGAGAGCGCGGCAACGATGGGGGCCCGGCTGCCGAGGATCCTCCGTACGATTGATCTGCCGCTTATTCTACCGAGCATCGGCGCTGGGACGATACTCGTGTTCATCCGTGCTATCGACAACTTCGGAATTCCCGCCGTTATAGGAGGCAACACGTACGTCCTGCCAACTCTGATCTATTTCCGGGTGAACGGATTCTGGGACCTGAACTCAGCCGCCGCGATCAGCCTGATCATCGTTGTTATCACCGTGTTCGCCCTCTGGGTACAGAAATATATTATCAGCAGGCGCGAGTATGAAACAATCAGCGCCTCACGCTCCAAGATAAGTCTGCACTCCCATCCTCTGGTGAAGATCCTGGCCGGGATCTTCTGCTGGGGCATAATCATCATCTCTCTTCTGCCGCAGATCACCCTGCTTGTGATGTCATTTTTCACTACCTGGAACGGACTATGGCCGAAGGGCTTCACTTTCGGCAACTATGCCCAGATCAGCCAGTTCCTGTCCGGTCCTATCAAGAACTCTCTGTATCTGGCCACCACCGCATCGCTCGGGGCGGCGGTGATCGGCACTCTGGTGGCGTATATCATACAGCGCAGGGCGGTACGGGGAAGCGCACTCCTCGATTACGCGGTGATGCTGCCTTTCATCCTTCCCGGCATTGTCGTGGCGGTCGCGCTGCTTACGGCCTTTTCATCCGGGCCTCTTCTGATCCGGGGAACATTCTTTATTATCTTCATTTCGTATGTCATCAGGCGTACGCCGTATGTCTTCAGGGCAGTTTCTGCCGGGCTTACCCAGCTGGACCCCTCATTGGAAGAGGCATCAATTCTCAGCGGGGCTACCTGGTTTTACACATTCAAGAAAGTGACTTTTCCTTTAATCTTCATGACTATCGCATCAGGTACCATTCTGACCTTCGCCACGCTTCTGAAGGAACTGAGCACGACGATCCTGCTCTATTCGGCAAAAACAAGGACCCTTCCGATCGCCATCTACGACAGTGTCAATGACGGGAACTTCGGTCTGGCAAGCGCGCTGTCTACGGTGCTCTTCGTGGTCGTGCTTGGAGTAACCTACGGGATCAACCGCTACACAGGCAAGTCGATGGCGGCCAGCTTCAGGGCAGGATAACGGATAGCCGCTGGTATGGATATTCAGATCGGAATATCGCTGATAGCATTTGAGACGCCGGAAAGATTCAGGGCTTTTTGTTCCCGGGATCTGCCGGAGACAGGAATAGACCCGGTCTTCGAGCTTTCCTACCGTATGAATGACGAGTACCTTAGTGAGGTTGCAGATCTCGGGGTGGAGATACGATCGGCCCACGCTCCGTGTCCATCAACGGAAATACTGCCGAATCTGGGTTCCAGGAACCTGAAAGTTTTAGATGAGAGTCTTGAAATTATCCGGGAAAGCGCGAAGACCGCCGCCTCCCTCGGCGGGGATGTTCTGGTGCTGCACGCGGGGTATGCAACCGACGAGAGGGTCTACACGGAATTTGCACAGCGCCGCAGGATCCTGGAACAGGCCGCCCTCGAGAACAGCCACGTTCTGCGGAAGGAGGGGATGATCTGCAGACCGGAATACTGCGAGTCTGAGGAATATCGGCTCCATCTCGAAGAGATAGTGAAAAACCTTCCCGCCGCTGTCGATGCGTGCCGGTCCTTCGGGGTGAGCCTGGCTGTCGAGAATATCAATCCGCGGGTTACATACTTGCTGCAACGCCCTG
>JBNGED010000375.1:0-3208 GCA_049975605.1 Sediminispirochaetaceae bacterium
TTTAAAGGGGCCGACGCGCCGGCATATCGCACCGCCACTGCGATTACCGTTGGAATACAAAAAACTTGTAACCTTATGGATTATCACATACAATTGCGGTAGAGGCGGAATATGATAAAAAGCATCCTATCTCCGATAGACGGATCTCCGGACTCTTTCAGAGCCTACTCATACAGTCTCATCCTCGCTACAATGTTCAAAGCGCGGGTAGAGGTCCTGTTCGTGGTTGATCAGCGTAAAACACAGATGCCCTTCATGTATGCAGGCGGCGCCTATGACATGACGTACGAGAGGGTGTACATACCGCCCGATCAGGAACTGAGAAAGCTGTACGAGCGACTCAAAACCGACCTGTACGAGTTCGCCGAACGATGCAAACAGAAGTGCGGCGAAATAAACGCCGAACAGGATGTTGAGATGAATTTTTCCATAAAGGAAGGCTTTCCGGCCCGTATCATTGAAGAGCATGCCCATGCCGTGGATATGGTCGTTGTCGGTCAACATGGAGAGAACGAGGGGCTGAAACAACAGACAGCGGGTTCGACGACAGAAGAGATCGTGAGGAATTCCCCACGGCCGGTCGTCGTGGTGCCGAAACAGTTTCAAAAGCCGGAAAAAGTGCTTTTTCCGTATGACGGGAGCAGAGGATCGGAGAACACGCTGCAGTATTACACATCCAACCTCTCGGAATATATACCGAATCTCATTTTCCTGTGCGCCGAATGTACCGCTGAGGATAAAAGCGTCTATGACAATGAAGTCAACTACCTCCGTCAGTATAAGGCTGATGTAAAGCTTATACAGGATGAGGAACCGCCGATTCAGGCGATCGACAGGGTCGTTGAGAAGGAGCAGCCGGATCTCATCATGGTCGGCTCTCACGGCAGGCACAAACTGGTGGACTATCTGCTGGGGTCCACTACGATACATATTATTCGTAAGAGCACGATACCCGTTCTGGTGATATACTGAGGTATCAGAGTCCGGAACAGTTACTATTGCAAAATTGGGGTAACTCCAGTATCCTATTTCCGTTACGAGGAGGTGTCATGACCGATGGCGATGTGAAACAAAAACAGCTGGTGACCTTCCAACTTGGACAGGAACTCTATGGGATCGATATAATGTCGGTCGATGGAATAGTGCGAGTTGAAGATGTGCGGCCGATTCCGAACGCGCCGATATATGTGGAGGGGATCTTTAATCTGAGAGGTGAAATAATACCGATCATCAATCTCCACAAACGGTTTCAGATAAAGAAAGCGGTCATGAGCGAGGAAGACAAACTTCTCAGCGGCTTCATCATCATAGAGATCGACGGCATGAAGCTGGGAATGGTCATTGACAAGGTCTCCCGGGTCTTGACGATCGATCTGGACAAGATGCAGCCGCCTCCTCAGATGATATCAGGAATCGGGGCCGAATATATACAGGGAGTAGTAAAACGCGATGAGGGGTATCTCATCGTGCTCGATATCCAGCGGCTCTTCGATCCCAAGGAGTTGCAGCAGCTTGGCGACATTACAGCCTGATCGTTTCTGGAGATTCAATGATACCGATTTATAGACCTTCTATCAGGAGGAGAGAGATGGACGCCGTTCTCTCCTGCCTCGTCAGCGACAGACTGTCCGATGGGCCGGTCGGACGGGATTTCTTACGTGAACTTACCGCATATCTCGAGCTGGATGCAGGCATACTCCTGCGGGAATTCGAGCGTGCCGTCGGTCTCGCCCTCGATGCTCTGGAGCTGGAACCGGGGAAAGCAATAATAATCTCCCCACTATCATCGATGCTCGTGAAGAATATTATCGAAGAGCGGGGATTCAAGACGGCCCTGGCGGATGTCGATCCCGACACAATGACCTTCAACATGGAAGTGATGCAGCGGATGACTGAAGATCCTGAGAACGCTGCTATCTACGCGGATTCACCCTTCGGCTTCCTGCCGGATATGAACCGTCTGCAGGAGCTCGAGCTGCCGATGATCGAGGATATTACCAACACATTCGGCGCCAATACGGGGAATAACAGATGCGGTTCCTATGGTGACATCGTTTTGCTGAGGATGGAGGCGGGCGATATACTTACGGTAGCCGGCGGTACCGCGGTTCTGAGTTCGAGGAAGAAATATTCAACCAGGATCAAGAAGCTCATCGAAGACTGGCCCTCCTCACGGTACCTCACCGATATGAACAGCAGCCTGGGATGTGCTCAGCTCCGCGATCAGGAATATTTTTTTTTGAAGCGTCAGGAGATGTACCGCCTTTTTATAGATGCAGTCCGAAAGGGAAGGCATTCGGCGCCGGTACAGACAGGGGAAGGGGAGCAGGTTTTTCACACGTTTCCCGTTTTTATAAAGGGCGGTTTGAGAGAGGTGCAGTCATATGCCCGGAAGAAGGGGGTCATAACCCAACAGGCATTTACCGACAGCATTATTACCAACAGCGAGATAGAGAATGGAGACTATCAGGGCGCCAGGCAGATATATCGCCGCTGTCTGCTGTTCCCGCTCTACCCCATGCTTTCCAGGAGTGAAATTGAAACGATCAGCAAAGTACTGTCAACATTACCTTAATTAACGGTATGATAAATGGTTAGATCGATTAAAAAGGTTTTGGTCATCGCCAACATGCACAAGCCTGAGGCTGAGTCCCTGATCGAAGAGATCAAGGCCTACATGGCTGAACACGGGATTGAGACGGAGATATTCGGTTTCAGAGGGAAGCCGGAGATACCCGGCGTAGAGAAGATAGATTTTGTTTTTTCCCTCGGCGGAGACGGCACGGTTCTGTTCAGTTCGCGGATTGTCCAGAGTCACGGTATCCCGATCCTGGCGGTCAATCTCGGTGCGTTTGGTTTCATCACCGAGATATCGCAGCATGAGTGGAGATCCGCCTTCGAGAAGTATGTTGCCGGGGAACTGAGTCTGTCCCGTAGAATCATGGTGAAGGTGATGGTGGAGCGCGACGGCAAGCGGATAGCCACCTTCCGCGGACTGAACGATGTGGTCATCAGCGGCAGCGGCATATCCAAGATCGTCCGGCTCAACGTCACACTCAACAAGACATCTCTGGGCCAGTACCGTGCCGACGGCATCATCTTTGCCACGCCCACCGGATCGACGGCCTACAGCGTCGCGGCGGGGGGGCCCATCCTCGACCCGGAAATCGAAGCCTTTATTCTCAACCCGATCTGCCCTTTTACCCTC
>JBNGED010000376.1:0-3202 GCA_049975605.1 Sediminispirochaetaceae bacterium
GCCTCCTACTGGGAAATTTCCGGCCTGCTGTTCCTGTTTTTCCTGTCCTTCGATATATGCGACACCTTCATACTGGACCTGCTGATCTTCTGCGGGATCACCCCGCGCTTCATCGTCATCGAGGGGACCGAGCGGAGTGATTATAAAAATGTCAGCTACCATCTGAAGAGCGGCGCCAAGGGACTGATTATTCTAACGGTCGCCGCTCTGGTGCTGGGGGCGGTGATTTTTTTCACGGTCGGATAGTAAGATCCCGGGCAGGAACCCGGGCATGCAGATCCGGCCGCTGCCTCGTAACGCCGCGTAAGATTAAGGAAGCGGTTGTTTCACCCGGGGCCAGACCGCCTGCGGCGGGATGGTCATGCCGAGGCGGGCGCGCATTTCATCCATCTCTTTGCGGTCCGGCGCGTTGTCCGGATCAAAGGCGGCGGCAGCCTCGAGCACCAGCGGCATGAGATCGAGATCGCCGGCGCTGGTGAGGAAGATGTCATCGAAGGACATGACCCAGTGTACGGCCCGGGCGATGTCGTCGGGATCTTCAAGCGGGCGATACCACACATGGCGGGTCTTCGGAAGGTCGCCCCAGGGGCCCCGCTGGATCGACTTCATGGTCTGGACCGCTATACCCTTCAGATGGCAGGCGTGCCGCAAGGCTTCGAAGTCTGCCCGGTAGCTGTTGTGAATGCTGAGGGCGAAGTTGAAGGGCAGGAGGACCGAGTCGAAGTCGAACTCGTCGATGCAGCGGCGCAGGATCCTCGGCGCCTCGAAGCCGTGGGAGGTCACCCCGACATAGCGGGCCAGCCCCTGTTCGCGGGCCTCCCGGAGTACCCGCAGCGAACCTCCTGCGTTCAGGAAGGTGTCGGTGTCCTCTTCCGCCACCAGTTCGTGCATCTGCAGGAGGTCCACCGAATCCGCCTGCAGGTCCTTCAGGGATGTGTCGAGCTCCCTGCGCGCCTCGCTGTAGGTACGTGCGTCGATCTTTGTTGCCAGGAAAAAATCCTTCCGATGATCGGCCATCCATCGGCCGATCAGCTTCTCCGATCGGCCGTAGGTCACTGCCGTATCGATGTGGTTGACTCCGTACTGCAGCAGCAGTTCCAGGGCCCGGTCGGCTTCCTGTTCAGTCACATCCGAGAGGGCTGCCCCGCCGAATATGATCCGGCTGTTTTCGTGTTCCGTCCGTCCGAATTTGTCTTTTGGTATTATCTGTTTCATATTTATAGTGTGACGGGTTAAAACACTCCTGTCAAACCTAAAATTTACACCTCTAAACGTAATTTGGATGGTACAATACAACCCGGAAGGAAAGAGATTTTTTTTATTTATATACATTATAACATTTTATAATACACCACTCCCTGTATTTTCGCTTGACGCTTCTTCGGGATGGGTGTATCATTGATAAATAATCTTTAGACTTGTAATTTTCAAAAAATCGAGGAGGCACAATATGAAGAGAATGGGATTACTTGTTTTGGCGCTTATGTTACTATGTATAGGTACAACATTCGGGAGAGGTGATGCCGAAGAGGCCGAAGTCAAGAAAGTCGTCATGGCGGACAACTCGTGGGACAGTATTCTGGTGCACAACCGGATCGTCGCGTTCATCATGGAGAACGGATACGGCGGATACGAATTCGATTTTATTCCGGGAGACACGGCTCCGCTGTTCAACGGCCTGCGCAACGGAGATATCGACGTGTACATGGAGTCCTGGCATGAAAACTTCCTCGAAGTCTACAATGAAGCCGTCGACTCGGGGGATGTCATCAATATCGGACCCAACATGCCCCCGGCTCCCCAGGGCTGGTATGTCCCCCGCTACATGGTGGAGGGCGATCCGTCACGCGGCATCGAACCGATGGCTCCAGAGCTGGAATCCGTCGAAGACCTGCCAAAATACTGGGAACTCTTTCGGGATCCGGAGAATCCGACCAAGGGCCGTATCCTGGTCGGTCCTCCGGGCTGGCTGGTAACGGAGATGAGCCAGCAGATGATCATCGATCTGGGCCTGGCGGATTACTACGAACCCTTCCTGCCCGGATCCGGCATGGCCCTGGCGGCATCGATGGTGGGCGCCTACGAACAGGGCGAGCCCTGGATCGGATACTACTGGGAACCCACCGCGGTCCTTGGCCGTCTCGACATGATCATGATTCCCGGGACTGAATTCCCGCCGACCTCGGTGGACATTCTGGTCAATACCGAATTCAGCAAGACCGATCCGGTCCTGATGGAGATGCTGAAGAAGTACAACACGACCATCGACCAGAACAACAAGGTCCTGGCGGCCATGCAGGATAACGATCTTGATGCCGAAGGCGCCGCGGAATGGTTCCTGCGGAACTTCGAGGATACCTGGACTGACTGGGTTCCGGCCGATGTAACGGAGAACGTCAAAGCCGCGCTGAAGTAAGTTTTTTCATACCCCTGATGCACTGCCTCCGCCGGTACGGCCCCTGTACGGTGGACCGGCAGTGCATTTTCATTATAAATCATAATTTACACCACTAAGTTAAATAGGCGATAGTTTTTTTAAGAAAATTCTGAATAGTAATTATATATTTTATTACATTACAACAATATGCGCGATGGCATTTCGCTTGACGAACACCGCCGCAGGGTGTATTATGAAATACTAACCTTTAGACTTGTAATTTTCGAAAATCTAGGAGGCACGAATGAAGAGAATATTATTTCTCGTTCTGGTACTATCGTTACTATTTACAGGAACAGTATTTGGGAACGGTGAAGCTGAAGAGGGCGGCGTGAAGAAGGTCGTAATGGCCGACGCGTCCTGGGATAGCATTCTCGTCCACAATCGGATCGTCGCGTTCATTATGGAGAACGGCTACGGCGGCTACGAGTTCGAGTTTATGCCCGGCGACACCATCCCGCTGTTTAACGGACTCACGAGCGGCGATATCGATGTCAACATGGAATCTTGGCATGAGAACTTCATCGATATATATGAAGAGGCGATCGCGGACGGCTCCGTAGTCAATCTCGGTCCCAACATGCCCCAGGCCCCGCAGGGCTGGTACATTCCCCGTTATATGGTCGAGGGAGATCCTTCCCGGGGAATCGAAGCAATGGCTCCGGACCTGAAGTCCATCGAAGACCTGCCGAAATACTGGGACCTGGTGAAGGACCCGGAGAATCCCGGCAAGGGACGCATTCTCATCGGTCCCCCGGGCTGGAG
>JBNGED010000377.1:0-3184 GCA_049975605.1 Sediminispirochaetaceae bacterium
TTTTTTCATGGCAGTGCACATAGTAAAATACCGTATTCCGTCCTTGTTCACAAGCATTTTCTGGATTCAGGAATTTGAATTCTAGTAAACGATGGCGTGCAGGTCCGGAAGATCGGGGGAAAATCGGCGTGCGAGGGCATAACCGGCAAGGTCGAACACTTTTTTATTACATCGGTCCAGGACTACAGAGTCGGATGTGGCCACGGTCACCTCCGGAGTCTCGATGAGATATCTGTCTGCGCTGACCGGCTCAATTACCTCCACCGCGGCGGTTCCTTCCGTCATCAGCTCCGGATATAGTGCCCCGCAGGATGAATCGATACAGAATATCCTCCGGGAAAATCCCAGGGATTGCAGCGCGCCACCCATGATCCGAAGGGCTTCGAGGTAAAAGCCCCGGTTGTCGAAGCTGGAAAAATTCTCGCCGTCGTCCCGCACGAACCGGTCCGTAGCGATGAAGACGTTCCGACCGTAGAGATAATTGACGATCAGGAGGATCTGATTGAGCAGGTCTACTGCAACGGTCTTGCCGTCCGTTTCCTCCGGAGCCAGGATTCGGGCGGTCCTCCGTCGGTTGACTGTGTCGGGAAAGACCCCCCGGTAGAGGGCGGTCCGCTGATACCTGTTCAGCCCGTAATGGTCGGCGACCAG
The DNA here is from genome assembly GCA_049975605.1 of Sediminispirochaetaceae bacterium. GTDB lineage: Bacteria > Spirochaetota > Spirochaetia > DSM-16054 > Sediminispirochaetaceae > DSBN01. The sequence continues at coordinate 652 of JBNGED010000377.1, forward strand.
CAATCGGCTCCGCTTCTCCGGATACCCCCGGTTGAGAAGCCAGAAATATTCACGAACAGCCGTCGTAAAGCTGTTGCCCTCCAGAATGCCGTGCATGCCGACCCCGTTTACATTCAGTTGGTGTTAATAGCCGATAAACCCCTTGTATTCTACCAGATTTTCCGGTGTCTGTTCATCAATCGCCGAGGTCAGGGCGAGTATTTCGTAGGTGAGCCGATAGTCCATACGATTGACGGATTCTTCCAGCGGGAGCTCGCTGCACATCCCGTAGAGGGCATCTTCCGCCTCACAGTAGCGGCCGCGCCGGATCATTTCCTGAACAGCGGCGAGACCCGTCGCGACTGATTCGGTCGCGGCGGCGTTCACGGTCTCGACACCGCTGTTCTCCAGACGGATCATGCCGCAGAGGTTCGTCAGAGGAGCGGTCTCCTCCAGGAAAGCACCTTCACCCCGAAGGGGACGCTGATCGAAGGGCGATAAGAGCGCGTTGGATCTCCACGCGATGCCGGCCGGGTCGCTGGAGCAGTATCCGATCATGACGATCAGGTCGCCCCTGTCGAAATAGTCCCGAACGATCACCCTGACAGACGCGTCTTCAAGGAAGGCTGTATCCATGCAGGCTTCGATGATTCCGTACTTTGACTGCAGCGACAGATCAGCGGTGAGGTCGAGTCCTTCAATCATGTGAAGACACACATCCCTGACAAGTAAATAGATATGATCCCTGGTAATCGAGACGGTTCCGCGGACCCTTACTTCCTGCATTCGCGATATGTCCACAGTCAGCTCATTCTCCTCATCCGGGGCTGTTCTGATCCCAGTGGCGCAGCCGCCCGCCATCAGAAGAATACAGACTGCCGTTAAAATGATCTTTCCCTGTTTGTACATGATTTGGCTCCTTGCAGTGGTTCTGCCATTAATGAGGAGCCGACGATGCGGAATGCTTCAAGGGCCGGAAACTTTTGCGGGATTTTCCGAATGGTAGTGCATGGGAACTCTGACCTTAATCTCGGTCCCTTTTCCGGGTGCGGCGGATATCTGGAACTCTCCATGCAGCAGCCGGGTCCTCTCCTCTATACTGGTGAGGCCGATATGGGGTTCCTGTGAAACATTCCCGGAGTGCGGGTGGGACGGGTTGAATCCGCGGCCGTTGTCGTGGATCCGTAGAATGATATGGGGAGAAGAGGCGATCAGACGAACAGTGACATGGGTTGCCGCGGAGTGTTTTCGAATATTCCTGAGAGCTTCCTGGGCAATTCGGTATATATTGATCTGTGTAGTGTAATCGAGGCGCAGTCTGTCGAGACCGATAGGTCTGAACTGAACATGAATACTGGTCTGGGCCGCCATTTCATTGCACATGACCCTGACAGCCCCCACCAGTCCGAGGTGGTCCAGGTTGTAAGGCCTTATGGACCCCGAAATACGGCGGGTAGACTGAATGATCTCCTGCATATCGGCGCTGATTATCTGCAGATCCTTCAAAACAACCGGATGACCGTTTTTTCCCTCATCGATCATGTTCTCCATACGGATCCTGAGGGAAGCCATGTCCTGAATGATGTCATCGTGCAGATTGTAGGCGATCTGTTTCTTTTCCTCCTCCTGTACCCGCAGGAGTGACTGGGTGAGATCCCGGATCCGGTCGGAGGCTTCATTTTTCTGGCGCACGAAGTAGAAGTGCAGATTCAATCCGAAAAAGAGAAGAAGCATGAAGATAATTATCAGATTATTTAAGATCTGCAGCCTGCGCAGCTGGTCCCGGCTGAGGGCGTAAACCTCCCGGTCGAGGGTCAGAAGGTCCTGTTCGAAGCTGGTCACCAGCGGCGAGGTCAGGAACGCATGTACTGAGGAAGGGTCGTTCTCATATCCAATACCCGAAATGATCTGCTGCAAGCCCATGTCCAGGTAAGGCCATTTTACATATATCGCGGAGAAATTGTCTCTGACGCGCGGATCGAGGGTCCTTACCGTGGTAAGCTTATCAGAGGCGAAAACTTCATTCATGGAAGTCTTGAAGGTGGAGAATTTCAGAATCAGTCGATAGAGGTCGGTCTTCTCGAAGGACTTGCTGTACAGCTCATTTTTCAATGCCATCCAGCTGATGTAGAAGTGAGAGATGTTCCGCTGGTTGTCCGTGATATCGGATTGCTGCCTCGAAGTGTGGAAAAACAGCACAATCATTGCGCATAGAAGGACAAGGATGATAACGGCCCCTGTGATGGAATGAGAATGTGGGATTCCCTTCGTTTTTTTCATCTCTCGTCGGGCATGAGCTTCACTCTTCGATCTTCATGATCTTGTCGACTCTTCGCGAATGTCTTCCGCCCTCGAAATCCGTGTTCAGATACGCATCCAGCAACTTCTCCACCGGTTCGGCATATTCAATCCGTCCGCCGAAGGCAATAAAATTGGCATTGTTGTGCCGTTTACCCATGGCGGCGGCATAGCTGTTCTGAGGCAGGGCACAGCGGATCCCATGGTACTTGTTGGCGCTCATGGAAACGCCGATGCCGGTCCCGCAGCACACGAT
>JBNGED010000378.1:0-3180 GCA_049975605.1 Sediminispirochaetaceae bacterium
GGTCAGGCAGCGTCCTCTCCCGCCGGTTTAGCTGTCGGTGGGGGAGCGGCGTCCAGACCCGCAGTCTCCCACGAACGGGAAGAGCTTTCGGATACTGCCAAGAAGTATTACAATGCCGTCAGCCTCTACAGCCAGCAGAACTACCAGGAGGCTCAGAAAGAGTTCCAGAAGATTGTTCAGGACGGCGCAAGCGATGAATACACCGCCAAGGCACACTTCGAGATCGGGCGTTGTCTGCTCGGCATCGAAGACTACGAGAAGTGTATTCAGCACTATACGCAGATGATAAAACGTTATCCCACTCATCCGGATCTGAGAGATGCTCTCATCTATGTGGGGCAATGTCATGAAAAACTTGGAAACAGCCAGAAAGCCGCCGGTTTTTATTCAAAGGTACTGAGTATGTCCTCGGAAAACGAGGTGGTATACCGAAAGGCAAAACGAGCGCTGCGGCAGATAGAGGAAAAGCGATGAGTGTCGATTTATCAATGTTCGAACGTTTCGCGGTGACTTTTCAACCGGGAGACATTATTTTCTGCGAGTACGAACCGGGGGACAATTTCTACCTGATACAGTCGGGACGGGTTCAGATAGTGAAGATCCTCGGGGATATAGAGAAAAACATAGACATTCTGCAGCCGGGGGAAATCTTCGGCGAGATGGCAATACTGGAAGAGGCCCCGCGATCGGCCACGGCGGTAGCGATAGACAAGGTCAAGGCCCTCGAGTTCAACCGCCAGAACTTCGAGATCCTGATGAAGGGGAACCCGCAGATCGCCCTCAAACTGCTCAAGCTCTTCACCAAGAGGATTTACGACCAGAAGAGACGCTTCATGATTCTCACCCTCAACAACATCGAGGCCAGGGTGGCGGATGTTTTCCTGATGCTTGCCGAGAACCAGGTGGTCGAAGACCCGGATCAGGACCAGCGGACCTTCAAGGCGACTGTGGAGGACATCGCCCACTGGGCGGGGATGTCCTATTCCGAGTGCAAGAAAGTACTGAACCACTTCGCGGGACAGCGCAGGGTCGAGATCTACGAGGACAGCATCATCGTCAGAAACATCAATGATTTTCAGCGATTCGTGAATTCTCAGAGGAACAAACAAAAAAGCGAGACCTGATTCTCACTGAATGCTGAATCAGGTCCCGCTTCAAAGCCGCACTGTCTATCCGCGATTGCTTGTGCGTATATTCCGGATACGAGAGCCAAAAGTGAGATTCGAACTCACGACCTACGCTTTACGAGAGCGTTGCTCTACCACTGAGCTATTTTGGCTGGTTGCGGATACTGTACCGATATTTTGGAAAAAATGCAAGTATAGCCCTCCAGGAAGACCGTCCCTCACCATGATTTTAAGCTTATGCGCATGTTGAAATTACCTTAAGGAACGCCTCAAGAATCCGATACTGGATAGTAGGAGGAGTGACAAGGCATGATACCTGGTATGTATACCGGCGCAAGCGGAATGAAGGCTCAGATGCATCGAATGGATGCTCTGTCGAACAATCTTGCCAACGTTGATGTAACCGGCTACAAGCGCGATCTGTCGGTCAGTAAAGCTTTTCCACAGATGCTTATACGGCGGACGAACGACAATGGAGTCTACAAATTCCCGTTCGGCAGTTCCGATGTAGCTCCGGTGCTTGGAAAGATCGGAACCGGAGTTGAGTACAATGAATCATTCACCGTTTTCAATCAAGGCGCCTTGAAGCAGTCGAATAACCCCTTCGATCTCGCGCTGGACGGCGAAGGTTTTTTCAGCGTAGAGACGACCCGGGGAGAGAGATATTCCCGTAATGGTTCCTTCCATCTGAGCAAGGAGGGAGTGCTCGTCACCAAGCAGGGCGAACCGGTACTCGGAGAGAATGGAATCATCCGGATCAAGAAGAACAACTTCGTGGTTGACAAGAAGGGGAACGTCTATCAGAACGCGGTGTTCAGCGGCGATCCGGAAAGGCTCGTTTCGATGGAGGAGAATGAGTGGGAAAATCTCGAGCTCGTGGATACTCTAAAGGTCGTCGATTTTGAACGGCCGCGGTTCCTGAAGAAGGAAGGTGACTCGCTCTGGAGGACCACGGAAGAGGCCGGAGATATGCAGCAGGCAGCGCTGGGCTCGGAAACGAAGGTGGAACAGGGATTCCTGGAAGGCTCAAATGTCAATCCGGTTACCGAAATGGTGCGGATGATCGAAGTGAACCGCGCCTATGAGGCCAACCAGCGGACCATCACGACCCAGGATGAGCTCAGCGGAAGACTCATCAATGATGTATTGAAGATGTAGGAGTATTAGGTATGATGCGATCATTATGGACCGCGGCAAGCGGTATGACGGGTCAGCAGTTTAATATTGATACCATTTCGAACAACCTCGCCAACGTGAACACCAACGGCTTCAAGAAAAACAGGGCCGACTTCGAAGACCTCCTGTATCAGACGAGCAGGGTAGCCGGAACACCGGCGACTGAACGGACTACCGTTCCGACGGGAATACAGGTGGGTCACGGCGTCAAGGTATCGGCGACGCAGAAAATGTTCACCCAGGGAGCATTGCAGAACACCGGAAATATTTCGGATATTGCAGTGCAGGGAGAGGGATTCTTCCGGGTTATGCTCCTCGACGGCACCTACGGATATACCAGGGACGGTTCCTTCAAGATTGACAGCAACGGCCAGATGGTAAATGCCAACGGCTATCGGGTAATGCCGGAGATCATTCTGCCGGAAAATTTCGTCAGAGACAGCGTAACCATCTCGCAGGACGGCCGGGTAACGGTTAAGGTCGCCGGTAACGACGATCCGGTGGAAGTCGGACAGATGGAACTGTTCAGATTCGTGAATCCGGCCGGTATGAAGGCGATCGGCGAGAACATGCTCAAGGTCACCAATGCATCGGGTGATGCGATCGGGGGGCGACCGGGGATCGATGGAATGGGGAAAACCATCCACAAGTTTCTTGAAAAATCGAATGTATCCGTAGTCCAGGAGATGGTGAACATGATCGTTGCGCAGCGGGCATACGAGCTCAATTCAAAGGCCATCCAGACCTCGGACACAATGCTGGGTATTGCCAATAGTCTGAAGCGGTAGAAGCGGAGTAGGAAAATTATGAACGGCAGCAGGTTCATCTCAGTCTGTGTATTCATTCTGATATGCGTTGCAGGGAGCTTGTTTGCCGG
>JBNGED010000379.1:0-3175 GCA_049975605.1 Sediminispirochaetaceae bacterium
AAGCTGACCAGGACCTCCGACTCTATGGCCCGCTCCAGCTGCCTGAAAACCTCCCGCTGCCGCTCCGATCCTCCGAAGGCGCTGAAGTCAATGCTGAGCTTCTCCAGCCGGCTGCCGTATAAGTCCTTCGGATTCCTCTTCCCCCGCGAATCTCTCAGTCCCCGGCCTGCTGGCGCTTCTGCGCCGCCCTGCTGGTTCGATACTCCCTTTTGATCAGGCAGCAGTGTCTTCATTTTCTCGATCGTCCCTGATATGGAACCGGCCGGCAGAGAAGTCTCTATCCCGTGTAAAGCCGTAATAATGAAAAACAGATCATCCGTCGAAACCAGCTGCCGGTCCAGCTTGAAGCTGTCCATGATGCTGTAACCGCCCGAGGGGCCCTGGATCGTCATGATGGGAATTCCCGCCAGCTCAATCGCCTCCATGTCCCTCTGGATGGTCCGCACCGACACTTCGAACTTCTCAGCCAGCTCGCGTGCGCTCACCAGATCGCGGTTGAGGAGATAGATAATAATGGACAGGAGGCGGTCGGTTTTCACGCAGTTAGTGTAACATGTAAAGCCCTGCCGGAGCATCCCTTTTTCAATGGTCGGTAAATGCATCGCCCGAAGCTTTTCTTGTTCGCCCCCCCACTATCCCAAGCGGAGGAATTGCAGTACAGTAGGGCCATGAACGATAATAAAGGCCACGCCAGCCCGGCAGGCGCCGCAGGCGGAAAACCCTCAAGCGCCGCCGCAGGCTCAAGCACCGCAGGGAACGGGCCCGCCCCCCGCAGCTGGCTCGAACGCCACATCACCCTGCACACCCATGACAATCCACGGGAGGAACTCGCCTCCGGCCTCATTCACGCCGCCGGCGTCGCCCTCTCCCTCATAGCCGCGGCTCTCCTCATCTCCAGGGCCGCCGCATCCGGCCGCCCGACCCTCATTGCCGGCTACATCATCTACAGCATCTCCATGACCGTCCTCTACCTCTCCTCCACCCTCTACCACTTTACGCCGCCTTCAAACGCCAAGCGCATTCTGCGGATCTGCGATCACATGTCCATCTACCTGCTGATCGCCGGCACCTACACCGCCGTCTTAGTCAACCTGACAGGTCCCGCCGTCAATCTCACCCTCGCCCTGGTGTGGCTCGTCGCAGCCGGCGGCATGGCCTTCAAAATCATCTTCTGGGGCCGCTTCCGTCTCGCCCAGATGCTCATCTACATCCTGATGGGCTGGCTCATCGTCCTCGTCTGGGGCCCCGTCACCTCACAGGTCTCCCGCCCCTTCTTCTCCATGGTCCTCACCGGCGGCATCGTCTACACCTCCGGCACCCTGGTCTACGCCCTCAAAAAAATGCCCTACTACCACGCCGTCTGGCATCTCTTCGTCCTGGCCGGATCGGTCTTTCTCTTTCTCGGGATATATCTCTACCTGTAGGGTAATCCAGGCCGCACAGTCTCCAAAGCCGGTCCCCCCACCACCGGGCCGATGCATCAAGCCGTTTTTTTTCCGGGCGTCCCCCGGGCGGGCTCGATTTCCCGGGCTCCTCAATCTTCCGGCCACCCTAAACCAATTACCCAAATCTTCGGGCCACAGGCACGCGGACGATCATTATCAGTTGCCATCCCGCCCGCCCGGGGCCGGGCTTTCCGCTGCGGCGCTTCGCCCCCGCTGAACCGGGCCGCCCTCCGGGCTCACTCCCGATCGCCCGGGCGTCCCTGCGGGGGCTGCAGGGCCTCCGCTGCAATCCCTGACGCGCTCTGTGGCCTCTTCCGGAGCTCTACACCAGCGGCGCACCCTCGTAGGCCTTCTGCAGCACCCTGAGGGCATCGTCGAAGTCCAGCTCCTCGGGGTTGTAAAGGATTGAACCGTCTCCCATCGCAACCCGGGCGATATCCGGCAGCTGATCCTCACGCACCAGAGGCATTCCGTCCCGTCCTTTCGCTTCCGCGAGATTCCGCGGGTGCCGGCCGCCGGTCAGGCGGTGCAGTTCAGCGTTCATCCGCCGCACTTCAGCCGCAAGCTTCGGGCCGGCCTCTCCGGAGGTACCGCCGGTCAGCGCCTCGAGCAGCAGGGCCATATCGCCGCCGACACGGCCGAGGTTGTACTCGATGCCGTAGGGCAGGAGGACCGACATGCAGACACCGTGATGGACGCCGCACACGGCCCCCACCGAATGACCCAGGGTGTGAATCATCGCCACCATGGAGTTGCTGAAGGCCAGTCCCGCCAGGTTGCTCGCCTCGGCCAGGGCGGCCCGTCCCTCGACATCGTCCGGATCTTCCACGACATTAATCAAATGCCGGCCGATCAGGCGGACTGCCTCGAGGGCGTGCTGATCGCTGACAGGGTTGTGTCCCAGGCAGAAGTAGGCCTCCATGGCGTGGGTCAGGGCGTCCATACCGGTCGCGGCAGTGAGAGCAGGCGGCAGGGAGGCGGTCATCCGCGGGTCCAGAACTGCAATGTCCGGCTGCAGAAAGGGGCTGGTATAGAGCAGTTTCCGCGACGCTTCGTGGTCGGCGATCACGGCTACCAGGGTGGTCTCGCTACCGGTCCCGCTGGTGGTGGGAACCGCTGCGAGGGGCGGCAGGGGCCGGTTGATCTTCCCAGCTCCGGCATACTCCTCCAGCCGATGAGCTCCGGTCCCCGCCAGAATATTGACCCCCTTGGCGGTGTCGAGGACCGAGCCGCCGCCGACAGCCACCAGAGCGTCGCAGCCTTTTTCCCGGTATAGTTTCCCCAATCTTTGAACCACGGTGACATCGGAATCGCTGGGAATACTCGTATCGGTCACGACGGCAGGTGTCATTCGGGCCAGAGCAGCTTCCACAAGCTTCGTCAGGCCCGCCGCCGCAACGCCGGGGTCCGACAGCAGCATCGGGCGCCGGCCTCCGAGTCTCATGAGCTCCTCCGGCAGCCGTTCAAGGGCTCCATCCCCGGCAACGATCCGTCCCCTGCCGGTGAACTCGAAGTACGCTGGAATCCGCGCAGGCTCAACAGCTCCTTCTTCGCTGCCGGCTATTCCCCCTGCGAACTCCGCGGCTCCAGCCGCCAGTACCCGTGAATATCGACGGGATGCAGATCTTCTCTCCAGATCCGCCGCCTTGAGCAGCGAAACGGCAACGGCGCTCCACACCTTCGAGTGGGTCGGACCATTCCCGTCCGCCTGCAGGACCTTACATTCAGCG
>JBNGED010000380.1:0-3160 GCA_049975605.1 Sediminispirochaetaceae bacterium
GATTGCCTCATAAGATCCTTTGCCGAATTTTTCCGGTGTCTTGGACGCGTTCTTGGCAGCCCCATAGCTGACCCAGCCGGCGATATCTTCACCGATACCGGGCACCGCCCCGATTCCGACCCCGATCAGGGCCGAACGGAGGATGTGTTTCATGTGTTTGAAAATCGTACCCCATTCCGGCAGAATCTTGTCGAACTTCTGGGCCTCCTTGGCAATGAATTTGTCCTTCAGCACCTGAATGATCTGCGGGATACCGAAGGCGCCGATCAGGACCGGTACGACCTCGATCCCGCCTTCGAGCTGGGAAAAACCGAAGGTGAACCGTGCATAGAACTGCAGGCTCTCCCGCCCGATAACCGCCAGAAAAAGGCCCAGGAAGCCGGCGATCCACCCCTTGAAGGCCACATCGGGACTCGTCAATGTCCCGCTGATGATTATACCGAAGAAGGCCAGGAGGAAGAACTCGAAGGAGGTGAACTGCAGTGCAAGTTCGGAGATAAGCGGCGAGAGGCTGACGACGAAGAGCATACCGACGAAGGTACCGATGGCCGATGCGGTAGTGGTGAGCCCGAGGGCCACCCCGCCCTTCCCCTGCTTGGCCAGGGGATATCCGTCGAGGGCCGTTGCCGCCGCTGCCGCTGTACCGGGAATATTAATCAGGATCGATGAATAGGAACCTCCGTAGACCCCGCCGACATATATCCCCAGGAGTGCGATCATCGCCGTCCCCTGGTTCATCCCGTAGGTCAGGGTCGTCAGAAGGGCCACACCCAGGGTTGCCGTGAGCCCTGGTATCGCCCCGAACACAATACCGAGGATGACGGAGCCGAAGAGCATGAGCACGTTCATAGGTTGTGCCGCGAGCTCGAAGAAGTTGAAGAAAAATAGATTGAGCGATTCAAGAAATGCCATACACTACCTCAATGAAAAATAGATCAGACTCATCAGATCGATGATTCCACCCTCGGTCGGAAGGGGAACCAGTAATGCATACCGGAAGATCGGCGCAAGAACTAGAGGAACGACGACCGCGATGAGAGAAGCGATTTTATACCGTTTCTTCAGTACTTCACTCGACCGTCCGGCCCGTGCCGCGGCGATGTGGAAGAAAATGATCTCCCCCAGCGCTACGACGTCTGTTGCGTATCTGAATACAGAGTTCAAGATCCCGGCAATACCGAAGATGAACAATACAAGCATCAGCAGGTTCTCGGCGGTGAAGATAATGCTGTGCCGGCGCAGCAGACCGGCGTCGTCGTAGTAAAATACGATGATCATGTAGCTCAGAAAGAACCAGACCGAAAGAAAGAAATCAACCCTCGGGATGAACAGGTATACCAGACACACGAAGGCAATAACGATCGCAAGGAATCGCTCAGAAGCTTCGTTTGTCCCGACCTGGATGTGTTTGAGCTTCTGCAGAAAGCCGCCGCTCCTCCATGCCGTATCGAGAAGAGTAAAAGGGTAATACCCAACAGAACGATGCAAATTCCGATGACCAGCGGCAGCAATGCCGGCGATACGTACCAGGCATTCTTGACGCCGCCATAGGTTCCCTTCATCGGCATCTGAAACGCCTCGAACAGTACCCAGGCTCCGAACAGGATGAGCAGAATACTGGTGATGAAATCCGCCTCCCGGAGTTTCTTTGTTTCCATCATATGAAGTACGCCCCCTTGTGCTGATTATATCACTGTTTTTTTGAAGCACATATTGGAATGTGCGGCACGAGATTTTTCAATCCCGTGCCGCAATTTACCGATACACTTTAATAGTTTTTGACGTTACGGTTTGGCGATTCCGAAGTCCCCAGGATTTTCCGCCGCCAGACCGTTATCCCACATTGCCCAGGAGAGCGCCGACTGGAGACCTTCCATGATCTCGAGGGCCTCGTCTCCGCTCGCGCCGGAGAGTACGTAGAACTGCTTCTGTCCAAATTCTTTCAGCTCGTCGGTCTTCATGGCTTCGGCAAAAGCTTCCCGCAGTACGGACTTCACATTGTCGGGAGCATCCGCGCGTATTGCAAAACCGATGGCCTGCTTGATCGGCAGCGTCTTGGTCAGTTCCGGCAGGGTCTCGAATGCGGAGGGAATGGGCTTGCCGTCGAGTTCGAACGCATCTTCTACCAGTACAGCCAGAGGACGAAGTTTTCCTGCCCGGAGAAGCTGTGCCTGCTCGGCCACCGAGGTGATTACGAGCTGTACCTCGCCGGTCATAGCCGCATTCTGAGCCGGAGCGGATCCGTCATAGGGGATGAATTCAAAGTCAGCACCTGAACCGGCTTCGAAGGCAAGCAGGTTCGCGTGGTGAATGGAACCAGCACCGCTCGCGCCGGCCTTGATGGCGCCGGGATTCTTCTTGGCTGCATCTACGAGTTCCTTGATGTTCTTGTAGGGCAGATCAGGTGTCACACTTACGACATCAGGAGAACCGCCGACGAGAAAGAAGTCCCACACATCGACCGTATTGTCCCAGTCTTCTACCATAACAGCGGTGGTTGTGTTCGATTCGGAAAGTCCGCAGAGGGTGTAGCCGTCCGGGTCCTTGGCATAGGCTGCTGCCAGACCGACAGATCCGGCGCTTCCGCCTGTCACATTGGTCACATTGATGTTGACGCCCAGGATCTTGGACATCTCGCCCATAATGACCCGGTTACAAACATCCGTACCGCCGCCGGCACCCCACACGACGATATCGGTGATATCTCTGGCGGGATATTCCTGTTCCCCTCCTGCCATTACTGTGCCGATGACACAGAGCGAAAGCAGAAGCACTATCAGAATTTTCTTCATAATAACCTCCTTTTGGCTATTTGTAATCGGATATTGTATACAAAATATTGTATCATATATTCGCAGTATGTCAATTGTGAATTTTTACTTTTTTCAAAGTAGACTGTCCCGAAGCTTTGCGCAGCTTCTATGCTGACCCATCACAGCGGCGCTATGACGAATCCAGTGCAATGACGAATCCCGTGCACTGCTGCCTCCAATCGATGCATTCCCGCCTCTTTTCCATGCCGGGAGAGAACGTGTACAATGCGGATATGGCTCTGATAGAACGCCCCCTGCGTCGGGAAGATAAATACGGCCGTCACGTATGCCGCTCCTGTCCGGTCTGCGGGTCGCACATTTCAAGAACCCTTCAAGATCAAAAAAAT
>JBNGED010000381.1:0-3158 GCA_049975605.1 Sediminispirochaetaceae bacterium
AGATGTGTCTGAGCGACTATCTGCGGAAGTTCCACAACGGAGATATAATTTACACGACGACATGGGTCAAAGCAGTCCACAGCGCGGAGATGGAGGAGAAATTCGCCCTTCCCCGACAGACCCCGATTCTCATGTGGGATGAGTTTTTCTACGATCTCTACGACCGCCAGATCTGCTACAACCAGGTCTACTTCCACCCTGAAAAAACGAAGCTCTCGATGCTTCTGCGGACGATATAAGACCGGCCTTTCAGATGAATCTCCGGCTCCACAGGCTTAGAAGATAGATGATCCCGGCGATGACAATGGTCGTCGATCCGGAGGGCAGGTCGAGCATATAACTCGTACCGAGTCCCAGGGTCGTGAACAGGGCGCACAGGATACCTCCCAGCACCATCATGTGCCACAATTTTTTGGAAAAAATTCCGGCCGTAGCCGCGGGAATGGTCAACAGGGCGATCACCATCACGATACCCACTACGGTAACCATCAGAACGACTGTGAGAGCGATCAGGAAGATCAGCAGTATGTAGTAGAGCTGTGTACGGATCCCCCTAAGCTGGGTAAATTCCTCGTCGAAGGAGAGGGCCAGGAACTGCTGGTAGAAGAGGATACCAATGGTGATGACCACCAGATCGAGTAAAAGGATCAGGTAGAGCTCCTGCCGCCCTACCAGGAGGATGTTTCCGAAGAGGTAACTCATCGGATCAACGTAACCGGGGGTCTTTGATATGAACAGAAGACCGATGGCCATTCCTATGGCCCATATGGTACCGATTACGGTGTCCTCCCGCTCCTTGTACCGGGTTGTGACCATGCCGATGATGAAGGCGGCTGCCAGTGCGGCGACTACCGCGCCGTGAAGAGGAGAAATTGACTCGATTCCGTAGGCGTGCCGCAGATACAGGGCCCCGCCGATACCGGCCAGAGCGGCGTGACTTATTGCTCCGGCAATGTATGAAATGCGTTTCACCACGACGAAGGAGCCGATGATGCCGAAGGAGATGCTCGACAGGAGACCGGCTATCAGGGCATAGCGGATGAAGGGAACCCCAGGATTGGCGAGGGCTGCGAAAAAATCACTGATCATACCCGCTCCTCGATGTTGATGTCGTGCCGTACGAGCTGCAGCTGGTTCCCGTAGGCGGCGCTGATCAGCGAAGGATCGAGCTTGTCCACCGGGTGTTCGTGAACGATCTGATTGACGCAGAAGACACGGTTGGTAATGGTGCTCACGAATCCCACGTCATGGGTAACCAGCAGGATAGTATGGGTCTCGTTCAGCTTCTTGAGGAGATCGTGGAGCATGTTCCCTACCGCGGCGTCCACGTTGGATGTCGGTTCGTCGAGCAGGATGATGGAAGGCTTACCCGCCAGGGCCCGGGCGATGAGGACTCTCTGACGCTGGCCTCCGGACAGCGCCTGGAAGGGTCTGGAGGAGATGTCCTCAAGCCCGGCCGTTTCCAGGGCCTGCCGGGCGGCTTCGCGGTCCGCTTTGGTATAGAATCCGAAGGCCTTGGATAGTCTACCGGTCAGAACGACTTCGAAGACGGTGATCGGGAACTTGTCGTCGAACCGCGAGTACTGCGGTACATACCCGAGGAAGCGGGAGTTCTCCTGCGGAGATTTGCCGCGGATGAGGACTTCGCCCCGGTCGGGTTCAAGGAGGCCGAGCATGAGTTTGAGGAGCGTCGTTTTACCGCCTCCGTTGGGACCGATGATGCTCACCATGTCTCCCTCCTGGACCGAGATATTGATGTTATCCAGTACGGGGAAACGGGAATAACTGAAGGAGACGTTTTCCATTTCGATGATACTGCGGGTATTCATACCGTGCCTCCGGCCTTCAATCGTTCCGGCCGCTGCTGCGGATACCGGCTTCGATCCTGGCGGCAATGTCGTACATGTTCTCCAGGTAGTCCGGCCGCAGAGGAGCCACTTCGACTACGGCGCCGTCGATCGCCTGTGCGACCCTTTCCGCGCTGGTTTTACTGAACTCCGGCTGTACGAAAATAACCCGGATATCCCTATCGCGGGCGAGGTCGATCACCTTCTCGAGGAGCCGCGGAGTCGGTTCGTTTCCGCCCAGTTCGATGGGAATCTGGGAGAGTCCGAACTCCTCGGCGAAGTAGCCGAAAGAGGGGTGGTAGACAAGAATTGAACTGCCCTTCACCGGGGACAGGATCTCCTGCATATCCCCATGGAGCCGGTCGAGGTCGGCGATAAAGGCCCGGTAATTATCGGTATATTCATCCTTCTTTTCGGGATACAGCACTGCAAGAGCGTTCAGCATGTGTTCGGCCTGGATCTTCACAAGCCGCGGCGCGAGCCAGATGTGGGGGTCCTGGAGACCGCTATCGTGTGAGTGTCCGTCGTGATCATCTCCGTCATGTCCGTCCGGCTCGATGCTGCTCTGGATCTCACGCTTTTCTATTCCTTCAGAGGTATCGACGATCCTGAGATCCGGCAGGGTGGAAGCTATGGTCGGGATGAAGGACCGTTCGAAGGGAACGCCTATGGTAAACAGGACGGCTGACTCGGAAAGAGTAGTCACCTGCCGCGGTGTCGGCTCGTAGGTGGCAGGGCTCTTTCCGGGTGGTACGAGGACCGTGACCTCGACATCGCCGCCGGTAATGCGGTCCGCGAAGTATTTCATCGGCAGGATGCTGACGGCTATGCTCTCTCCACTGGATTCTTCCTGATCCCCCGCGGCAAAGAGGGGAGATGAGAGAAGCACTACGGATGTAAAGATGACAAGCGCCGCGAAAGGGATGGAAGGCCTACCCATGCAGATGGTCTCCGTTTGCTCCCTCTAGATCCCGGTCGCACTCGAGATATACCTCGTCGCAGTCGTCGCACTTGACGAGTTTGTGATGACTTTCGAATTCGTTCCAGTGTTCGAGCTGATTGGGAGTCAGTATGCCTGTCCCCTGGCAGAGCGGGCAGATATTTTCCATTGACCGCAGGATGGCGTTCCTGATAAATTCAGAACGGTTCGGAATTCTGTTCAGCGCTTCAACGAGCTGCTGGTCCGCCTTGAAAGAGATTATTTCCTGTTTGCGCATATATACCTCACAAAAAAAGAATGGTATTACAACGTAATACAACTAACATATGCATTGACTTTGGCAAAGTCAAGAGAAGAGGGGCTCTCAAGGG
>JBNGED010000382.1:0-3148 GCA_049975605.1 Sediminispirochaetaceae bacterium
CCCTGAGAACGGACCCCTGCGGATCGAGCAGTTTTTTTACCAGACCCTGGGTCTCGGTGAGTTGACCAGTCAGATTATCGATGTTCGCGGTAATCGAGGCTGCATTGTTCAAGGTTGTGTCGAGAGTGTTCAGTACGACGTACATCTCTTCCAGCACATCCAGAAGCGGTCCATCCTGAGTGCCCTTCAGGGTGTTGTCGATCGTCGTGATGGTGCTGTTGAGGGATTTGAGGGTAGCGTACGTCGTGTCGAGAATGGGTCCGATCTTGTTCATTGCCGACGAGACCGCGTCTTCACCCTGAAGCGTCGTGACCATTCCCTTTGCGACCAGGTCACGGCCCTCGGGAAAGTCGGTTGACGGAATGTAGGAGTACTCTTCGAGCGGTTCGGCGGTGCTTTTGCCGGGATGGAACAGTAATCCGCCGCCGCCGATGCCGATCGGACTGATTGCCAGTTCGAGAACCGAGTTCGGCCGCACACGGTCATAGTAGGTGTCGAAGACGTGGAACTCAATCTGGACCGTGTTGTCCTCGAGCAGTTCAATCGAATCCACCGCTCCTATGGTAAACCCCTTCAGCTTGACCGCCATGCCACGGTTGAGTCCTTCGCCGGAGTTGAACTTGCTGTAGAAGCTGTAGTCCTTGGCGAACCAGCGCTGGTTGATACCCATGAATATCAGTATGCCGGCCAGGGAAACGATGGCAATCAGAACGAAGAGACCGACAATCTGTTCCGCGTACTTAATCTTGAATTTCATAGCACTCTGTTATTTTTCGGGATAGTACCTATCACAAAATTATAACAAACCTCCGTCATCATCAAGTATCGAGAGAATATCCTCGTCGTATGCAGCCGCCTGATCCAGAATGAGGGACAGTATCTTCTGTACCAGCGGGTTCTCCGATCTGCGGACTTCGTTGAAGGGACCGTGAATCAGTACGGTTCCTTTGTGGATAATAACGAGTTCATCGGCGATGAGAGAAATCAACTCCGGATCGGTCAGTCCTGCAAGAATCGTCTTTCCATCGCCGCGCAGTTTTTTTATGATGTCTTCGATATACCCCGCTGCTGTAGAGTCTATACCGACCAGAGGGGTGTCCAGAAAGAGCAGGTCGGGGTCCGTTATCAGGGCGCGGGCAAAGGAGACCATCTTCTGTTCTCCGGAGGAGATCTGGCTGGGACGGTAATCGATGCTGTCCTGATATCCGACCCTTTCCAGGTAACCTTCCACTTTCTGTTGTTTCTGCTGGTCAGACATGACGGGATAGTGTACCTCGAGAGGAAAGCGGACGTTCTGGGCCACCGTCCTGTTCGCCCATAGGGCCGCATCCTGGAAGACGAAGCTGCTCCTCCTTCTGAACTCGAGCTCCTCCTTCTCGGAGAAGGAGAAAATGTCTTTCCCATCGAGCAACACCATCCCCCTGCTGGGAGGTACGAGACCCGCAATTGTCTTGAGGAACATGCTCTTGCCGCTCCCGGACGAGCCGAGGACGACCGTCGTCCTGCCGGGACTGATGTCCAGGCTGACATCGTCGATGACCGGCCGCGGCCCGTAGAAAACGCTCACATTCTGCATCGAAAGCTGCATCCGATTCATATCCGGCAATCCCCTAAATGTAGTACACCATAGTAATCAGAGCATCCGCTACAATACAGAGGGTAAAGCCCTGCACAACTGCGCGAATAACCATCTGCGGCACTTCGGTCGATGACTGCTGTACCCTGAGGCCGTTGTAGGTGGCGGTATGAGAAATAATCAGCCCGAAGATGACGCTCTTCAAAAGGGAGGAGATGATGTCAGTGGTTCTGAGATACAGCAGAAGATTCTGAAAGTATTCGGAAAAAGGAATCGGCTGAAAGAGCTGGGTGAGTATGTAGGACCCGACCAGGCCGAAGACGTTGAAATACAGATTGAGCAGTACCACCGATATGGTAACGCCGATAAATCGGGGGGCAACGAGGTACCTGATAGGGTTCACCCCGGTTGAGATGTAGGCTTCGATCTGATGACTCACCACCATGTGGCCGAGTTCCGTTGCTATAGCGGTGGCCGATCGCGCGATGACGACAAAGGCGCACAGGATGGGTCCCAGTTCTCTGGTAATGACGGTGATCAGGATTTTGTAGATCAAGACACCCTGACCGAACTGAGGCAGAATGTTGACGCCCTGAATGATAATGACCGCGCCGAGGGAGATCGAAATCAGGGCGATTACCGTGACGGCTTCGACTCCGGTAAAAAGCAGCTGCATGGTGATTACCCCGCGGCCGACCTGCCGCTTGCGGAAGTATTGCAGGGAAGCCACTACCGAGCGGTAGAAAAACCCTGTCGAGTAGAGAAGTTCGTCGAAACGGTCCAGAACCGACGTACCCATTTGCCGTAACACCCGTTTTCCCTCCTGTTATCAATAGTAACGTACCCTTTAAGCGCTGGCAATGTAAACTACGTGATTCTTTATGTTGACAGGGGTTGGTTTGAAAAGTACAATTTTTCATGTGAAGTAGAGTTATTATCAGGAGCAAAAATGCCAAAAGCGGTGAGATATCGGGCGAATTCGGTCGTCTATTTCAACGGTGATGTCACTGACCGAATCTATATACTGAAAAGCGGGAAGGTGAGTCTCAATTACAATGACATCGAGACCGGCCAGGAGATACACGACCTGATAAATACCGGAGAGTTCTTCGGCGTGAAATCCGCGCTGGGAAAGTATCCGCGGGAGGAGACTGCTGTCGTTCTCTCCGACGCGCAGATGGTCATCTTTTCGGTCCCGGAATTCGAACAGCTGGCGATGCAGAACACCCGCATCATCATGAAGATGCTGAAGGTCTTTTCCAATCAGCTGCGGAGAATGCACAAGCAGGTGCGCAATCTCATATCCTCCGGCAACGAAGGCCTGGAACCTGAAGAGGGGCTCTTCCGCATCGGGCAGTACTACCTCAATGCAGGCAAATATCCCCAGGCAGTCTATGCGTTCAGGCGCTATATCACCTACTATCCTTCCGGGATCTACAGCGGTGAGGCGACGATGAATCTGGACAAGGCCGAAAAAGCCTGTCAAGGTCAGGCAGCGGCCTCTCCCGTCGGTTCTGTTGTCGGTGGGGGAGCGGCGTCCAGACCCGCAGTCTCCCACGAACGGGAAGAGCT
>JBNGED010000383.1:0-3137 GCA_049975605.1 Sediminispirochaetaceae bacterium
GCTGGGAGGTCAACAACCCTTATAACGAGAAGATGATGTTTATCCCGACTTATAAAAAATCCTACAAAAAAGTTGACAGCAACAACCAGGTGAATACCGATTACCAGTACGATGAACGAATTTTCTCATTTGTCAGGGTGATTGAAGACATGTACGGCAACGAAGTCGCCTCCATCGTGATCGATATGCAGGAGAGTTATTTTCATGCCCTGTACGACAACATGAAGCTCACCGAGCACTGCTTCAATATCATTTTATCACCCAGCGGATTTGTTATATCCGCAACCGACAAGAGCAGTATCGGTACGAATTACTACGATGATATTTTCCATCAGATGAAGGATGAGCGCGGCGGCTTCATCCAGGAGATCAACGGGAGCAACAACCTGGTGGTGTACGATACCTACAAACGTTACGGCTGGAAGCTCGTCTCATGCATTCCGCTCAACGACATGCACCTGTTCAAGAAGACCTTCAACCAGATCATTCTGGCCTTTCTGCTGGTTTTCATCATGGCGAACATCGTTCTCTCCCTGATGGTCTCCAGGGTGCTGAACAAGCCATTAAAGAAGATCCTCGATGCTATTACCCAGATCCGGGAGGGAGATTTTAATATCTCCATCGACTATCAGAACAAGGACGAAATAGGAATAATCGCCAATAATCTAAGAAACATGGCAGGGAACATCGATTCTCTGATCAAGGAGAACTACGTAATCAAGCTTCGGGAGCAGGAAGCGGAAATCAGGTCCCTTCAAGCCCAGATTAATCCCCACTTTCTCTACAACACCCTGGACACCATCAGCTGGAAGGTGCTCCTGATGGGCGGAGAGGACATAAGCAAGGTAATCAACGCACTTGGAGAGATCCTGCGCTACAACATCAGGCAGTCCACGAAAATTGTCAGTCTGAAGGAGGAGCTGCAGCAGATCGAGAATTATCTGTTTATTCAGAAGGTCCGATATGAGGACCGGTTCAGGATTGAATATGACATTCAGGAGAAGAGCCTCGGTATGCAGATACACAAACTTATCATTCAGCCGATTATTGAAAATGCCATTCAGCACGGTCTTGAAGATAAACAGAGCGGCGGAGTGCTTCATATCTCAACTGAGATCCAGGGGAATGACCTGAGGATCTGTATTTTCGACAATGGAAAAGGAATACAGGCCGAGCGCATTTCACACATACTCAGAAGCAGCATACCGGAGCAGCAGTATGAGCGGAACAATCATATCGGCATATACAATGTACATAAGCGTATTCAGCATTACTATGGTCAAAAGTACGGAATTACCATTGAAAGTACGGTCGGATATTTTACCAAAGTGATAATTACTATTCCGGCGATTGAGTTAATGACGAACAAGGAGCCGCAGATTGAAACGAGTATTGATCGTAGATGACGAGAAGACTATACGCAACGGAATTTCCCTCCTGGTGAGTCAGACCGGACGGTATGAAATCGTCGGCACCTGCAGTAACGGGAAGGAAGCCTATGAAGTTACCGCTGCGCTGAAGCCCGACATTGTCATCACGGATATCCGGATGCCGGAGATGGACGGATTATCCTATATCTCTGAATGTTCCAAACTCCCGGAAGTACCGAAGTACATTATTCTGAGCGGTTTCCAGGAATTCGACTATTTGCGGGAGGCCCATCTTCTTGACGTCGTTGATTATATTCTGAAGCCGGTAAATCACAGAGATCTGATAGATCTGTTGGACAAAGTCTCTGAAAAAATTGAGGCCGAGAAACGGGAAAGGCAGCTTCAGCTCTCCCAGTACGGCATATTGTCGATTCAGCAGCATGAAAAGAATCCTTCACATCTTCTGCAGTTGAAGGAACGGCTCGGCATAGATATGGAGAATATCAGGGTATTCATTATCTCCGTGAAAAATGCCTTTACCATCGACCCTTCACGATTCAGGGAAGTGTCTGATGTGCTGCGGAAGGAGCTATACGGATTGGAAGACGGACCGTATATTTCTTTTCAGTATGAGAAGCAGCTGGTCCTGATCTTCAGCGGCTGTCATCCCGATCCTTCTGTCATCCTCGGGAAGGTCGGTTCGATCGCGGCAGGTATAGAGCGGCGTTTTTCTCTTCCTGTGAAGGTCGGGGCAGGAGGGCGGTTCGGCGGTGATACGGGTATCAGGACTTCCTACGAACAGGCCATGACGGCGCTTATCGGCTCCTTCTATGATCAGGACCGGCAGGTGCACCGGTGCGACCCGCAATGGCTGATAGCGGATGACCCGGAGACCTACTATAAAAAGACAGTCAGTGAACTGTCCTATTACCTGGAATTGTGCGATCAGGAGAACGGACTGATCAGCGTGGATAACTTTTTCGAAGATATCAGGCGCTTGAAGCCTTCTCCTCATGTTGTAATCAGTTTCGGTCAGACCGTATACAGAGTATTGAAGGATTGCTTCCGGGATTACCGCATCGTGCTTTCTTACGATGTTCTTCAGGAAGAGAAATTGAAGCGCTACCTCCTGGAAAACCACCCATCTCTGGATGATGTGAGGCAGCTCATTAATGCATCACTTATCGAGGCATACGGTTATCTGAGGGAGATGAGAAGCAGTAAAATCGGTCATGTGACCGGGGAGATAATCAACTACATCAATACTCATCTGGCGGAAGATCTGTATCTTGACCGCATATGTGAAATCTTCAGTATCAATAAGAGCTATCTCTGTCGGATCTTCAAGGAGACCACCGGGAAGACCTTCAATACCTATCTGACTGAACTGCGAATCAACAGATCCAAGCTCCTGCTCAAGCATGAGAACCTGCGGATAAATGAAATCGCGGCCCTGGTCGGGTACAGTAATCCCAGGTACTATGCCAGGACATTCCAGAAACTGGAACGGATGACTCCCACTGATTACCGTAATACCCTGTTTCGCTGAGAGTCTAGAATACTCCGTAGGTGTCGAATACTTCGATGATCGATTTCCCCTCTCTCAATTCCGCCCGCATTTTGGATTCCTTGCTTACCGTCGCTTCCGCTTCCGCCAGAACCTCCCGGGCGATCTGCTTCGGCACCACCACGACTCCGTCTATATCGGCGATGATGAAATCTCCGGGATTGATGTCCGTATCTCCGATCTTTATCGGCACCTGATAA
>JBNGED010000384.1:0-770 GCA_049975605.1 Sediminispirochaetaceae bacterium
CTTCTATCCCCAGATCCTGCCCAATATTTCAACCTGCAAGTCGCCCCAGCAGATGTTCGGGGCTATGGCCAAGACCTACTATGTGGAAGAGAAGGGCATCGATCCGAAGGACATCATCGTCGTGTCTGTCATGCCGTGTACGGCCAAGAAGTTCGAGGCTCAGCGGGAAGAGATGTGGGACAGCGGTTTTCAGGATGTCGATTACGTGCTGACGACCCGCGAACTCGGAAGAATGATCAACGAAGCCGGAATAGACTTCATGTCCCTGCCGGACGACCAGATGGACGCTCCCCTCGGGCTTTCCTCGGGAGCAGCGGATATCTTTGCCAATACCGGAGGCGTTATGGAGGCGGCCCTCAGGACCGCCTATGAGATCGTCACCGGCCGCGAGCTGCCTGTCGAGAACCTGCATGTGGGACCGATCATGGGACTGGATGGGCTTAAGGAAGCCAAGCTCACGGTGGATAATCCTCTGCCCGAGTGGTCCTTCCTCGAGGGAGTCGAACTGAAGACAGCTGTCGCCCACGGGCTGGGGAACGCCTCCAGGATCATCGAACGGGTGATTGCCGGAGAGGCCGACTATCATTTTATCGAGATCATGACCTGTCCCGGCGGGTGTATCGGAGGAGGCGGCCAGCCGCGTTTCACTACCGACGAAGTCCGTCAGAAGCGGATCAACGCAATCTATGCCGAAGATGAGGGTAAGAAGCTGCGGAAGTCACACGAGAACCCGGCTATCAAGGAGATCTATGAGAAATTCCTGAGCAAGC
>JBNGED010000384.1:780-3106 GCA_049975605.1 Sediminispirochaetaceae bacterium
TCGGTGAACGCAGCCACCATTACCTGCATACTAAATACGTGGAGAGGTCCAGAGTATAAACTGCCTGGCATCTATCTAGCACTGCGGGGCTGTCTTCCAAAGAAGGCAGCCCCATTTTTTACGATTCTTTATTCACTATCTTCCTAAGCTCCTGGATTCGCCCATTGTCCCGGGACAGGTCCTCCCTCAGAGCCTCGATCTGAGCCTTCTCTTCGCGTATCCGTTTCTCGAGACGGGACACCTGCTCCTCCTTCTTGCGGATATTCTCCTCGAGTTCTTCGATCTCCAGCTCCGCCTGCAGGGTATGCACACTGTCCTCGTGAGCTTGCTTCTGTTCCTTTAGTTCGTCGATCCGCTTAAGTACGTCCTGTAACTCTTTGGGGAGTTTCAGTTCGAGGGAAGGCTGCAGCAGATATGCCTGACCCAATTCACGACTCTGCTGGAAGAACTTATCCTGCTGCTCGGAGATCCGGTCGTCGAGTTCCTTCACTTTCCTGTCAGGAGACACGGATTCGCAGAGCTTCTCAACTTCCTGCTGCAGCTTTATGAACTCGCTTTGGAGCTTCTCCTTCTTATTGTTCCGCTCATTGCTCTTTTCTTCCTGCTGTTTGAGATTCGAAGTGACGCTCTGGACCTGTTCATCCGGTATGTGCTCCACCTTGTCGCTCTCGAGGAGCTTTCGGCCGATGACGGGAAGGTAATCATCACGCTGCTTCTCCAATCGGCCGATCCCGGCTTTCAGCACAGCCGTTTTTGCACCGGCGGGAATTTTCTGAAGGATATTCTTGTTTGTCTGACGGGCATTGTGTTCTTCGATATCCCTGCGCTTCAAAATTATATCCGCCTCGATCCTGTCAATTTCGGAGAAGATGTCTTCGAATGCCTCTTTGTCCAGGACCCCGCTGCGGTAGACACGGTATGCGTGGGCCCCGAGGGAACCTATGAGCTTCCGGCGCCCCTCCATGTACAGTTTATCCTCCGATTCCAGCTCTCCGATCTGTTCCTTGAGGGCCTGTTGCTTCTCAACGTCCCGACGGATGTGTTCCCTCTGCTTCTCCATGCTCTCCATCTCCGTCTTCATGGACATTCCCTTCTCGTATGGGTCCCTCAGCTGGTCAATATCGGCCAATTTCTTCTCAAGCAACAGCCGGCCCAGCTCTTCAATCTGATGTTCGATTGCAAAATCCAGCTCATCGACCGCACTCTGATGCTCATGAATAGTCGTCTTTTTCTTACTCATTTTCTCCCCCTTTTCCCATTACAGGGCCCGGTGTTCAACAACCCTCATCATGATATAGTTCAACAGGGATTCGTCCAGTTCAATCCCGAACTCCGATACAACCTCCCCGATGGTATGCCACTGCTCCCGGTCGAACGGGTCTCTCCGGTCGTCTAGGCTCCCGTACAGCAGATCTACCAGATCGGGGATTATCTCCGCGCGATCATTCAGCTCTGCTTCTTCGGGAGGATTCTCAATGAAGAACTGCTGGAACAGCTCTTCCAGCAGTTCCTCAGGCACATCGGCGACGCTCTGCAGGAAGGTGTCGTTCAACTGTTCGATCTTTGTCTCCAGAGTCAGGGAGTGACTGTTGATAATACTTCGGACTGTTTTAAATACACGATCTGAATAATCCATATGATATCTCCGTAGTAATGCACCTTGATTTAAATGTACTACCGGAGATGGAAAAACACAAGGTCGGCTGACCAAAGAGTTGGACAGAGTAGAAAAGGCCTGGACTCATCATCTGCTTCGGTAGCGGGGAACCGTGTGTGTCGTCGCCGGGCCGTTTAATTCTCCAGGATGGTGATCTCCACCCTTCGGTTCTTCCGCATGCCTTCAGGCGTGCTGTTGTCCGCGAGCGGTTCGCTGGCGCCCTTGCCTTCGATGAGGATCTCCTCCCGCTCCCTGATGCCGCGGTCGAGAAGATACCGCGCTATAGCGGCCGCTCTGTCGGTCGAGAGTTTCTGTCTTCCTTCCGGCGTTCCGGCGAGTGCGGTGTGCCCGGTGATGAGAAGGTCCCGGTCCGGATATTTTCCCAGGATCTCCGCGATCCTCTCCAGCTTATTCTCTTCTCCCGGCAACAGATCGGCTGAGTCGGGGGCGAACTGAATGTTCTCGAGATTCAGGGTGACTCCGCGTTCATCGGCGCTCACTTCGGTGTCCTCGACCCCCTCCTCCTCGATTCTCCGCTGGACTTCCTCGGCAATCCGGGTGCGGTCCATCGGCACCGTCTCGGTTATTTCTGTTGTGGCGGTACCGGTGAACTCATACTCATCGCCGTTGGACAACGAATAGATGAAGCTGAACTGTTCGGTATATGCA
>JBNGED010000385.1:0-3092 GCA_049975605.1 Sediminispirochaetaceae bacterium
GCGAGATCGAAGACTACCATCCCGCGGCGCATATCCTCAACTTCCACAGCTGGGGGCTCCTGCCCACGGGAGATGGACGGGTGGAGCTCTTCGCCCGCTCCGACGATCCCATCGGCCTGCTTTCATTGCGGACTTTCGCCGGTCTGAACCCGGCCGGAGAATCCTACGATGCCGGATTCCAGGGAGTCTACCGGGGGACCTTTCCGGTCCTTCAGTTCGGTCTGTCCGGGGACATCAACCATCCCGGCGATCCCGATCGGCAGTATCTCGGTATCACCGGTGTGTTCGGGCTGGAAGCCCCGGTGAACCTCAGCAGGGGGACCTGGCAGCGTTCGGTGTCCCTCGGGACCGATCTGTTTGTCCGGGCGGAAGAGGCGGTCCCCGCGGAGGCGGATGGAGAGATGGAACTGGTCCTGCCGGTCCGTCACTCCCTGACCCTCTACAACGGATCGGCGGCGGTCTCGCCGAAGGATTTCGCCCCCCCGTGGGAGCAGTACGTGAACTGGAACTGGTACTACGTTCCGGTGCAGGAGGAGTATTCCGGCTGGCGTCTCGAGCAGCGGGGGGAGCTGATTTTCCCCGGGCTGTTCCGTCATCACCGGATCGGCGTGAGGCTCGACGCGGAGTGGAGCGAGGGGGAAGAGGTACCTCTCAATCTCCTGCCGGTCCGCCCGAGGGGCTATCCCTTCGACTGGAACGAGGAGTATCCTGGAGACGTGGTGGCCGGCCTGGAATACACCCTCCCGCTCATTTCGCCCGACCTGGCCATAGGAAATATCTACTACCTGAAGAGGATCCTCCTGACGCTGTTCAGCGATGTCGGAGCGGCGGCTCTGGAGGCGGAAGATTTCCTGCGGGCTGACACTCTGGATTATTTCCCTTCGAGCGGTATCGAGCTGATCGGAGAGCAGCACCTGTTCAACTGGCCGGTGAGTATTCAGGCCGGCCTTCGGCTGATCTACCGGTGGCGGGACGCGACTTTTCGGGTCGAAGACACCTTTTTCACCCTCGGATTCGAGTGGAATTGAGGCGCCTGGGCGCCCTGATGCAGGGATTGGCCCGCCGTCCGAGGTGTTTCGGGGAATTCTGACCCTGTATCGGCGGGGGCTTAAGACAAAGTGGGTTAGAATTACCCAGCTTGATGATTGGGCGCCGGAACCGAACATACAGCCGTTCGAGCCGACCGGAATGGAATGCCTTTAATTCTTTTTTATATAAAGAAAAAGCTTATCCTCGTGCGCCGTAAATTTTTTCCACAATTTGAAGAGCTCCTGGTACGGTTATTGCAACATTATTAGTGGAGCAATATGCTCCCCGGCGGCCGCACGGCGCCGGAGACGACCGCCCGGTATGGGGGTCGACACACGCTATACGAGAGGTGTTATATGAAAGACAGAATTGTTATCGACATCGGCCAGATGATGGATGAGATCTTCGAGGCCACCCGCAATCTCGGAGAGTCCTTCGGGGGCGCCAAACACGGCCATAGTCCCGAAGATTTCTTCAAATGGAACGATCAGACCGACTATTACCCGTCCTATTCCTATCCTCCCATGAACGTTTACCTGACCAAGGAAAAACAGATGGTCTTCGAATTCGCCCTGGCCGGATTCAGGGAGAAGGACATCAGCATCGAGTTCCAGGGGGACTACATGGTCTTTTCGGCAAAGAGCCCGGAGATGGAACCGGAAGACGACGTGCGCTACTTCAAGCGCCGCCTGAAGTTCAAGCCCATCGAGGATCAGCGTTATTTCGTGCCGGACGACAAGTTCGACCGGGAAAATGCCAAGGCGGTCTTCAAGAACGGCGTGCTCAAGATCACCGTTCCGCCCAAGGAGACGATCGAGACGAAGGAAGGTATCAAGGTAGAAATCGTAGAGGAGGATGAAGAATGATTTTCTGGTTAATTATCGGCATTGCCATCGGCTATTTTTTCAAACCCCAGCTGGATGTCGTTGTCGGCAAAGTGATCCGCGCGATCCGTAACAACCGGCACAACTACCCCGACCGAGACGACCGCTTCTGAAGCGGGAGTTGATAGATATATTACATGTGAAGGCCGTCTTTACGGTGTCCGCTCGCGGGCCGGAAGGCGGCCTTTTTCTATGTGCGCGGGGAAAAGTAGCGGGTGCCCGAAAAAACAGCATACAGGGCTGCGGCGAAAGAGGAGGCGGAGCCCGACCGGCAGGCTCCGCCGCCGCCATTTTTCAGACCGGGAGTCTTACGCGCTCCCGCCGCCACTGCTCTTTAGGTGTCCTCCTTTTTTTCCACCGGGACCTGGATCTCCGTAAGCCAATCGGCCGGATCTTCCCGGTTCCAGATGCCGTCTATATATGACTCACGGGGATTGTCCGTGACCCGGTACCCGTTCTCCTCGATCCACGTGAAGAGCCGGTTGTAGCTTGTGCGCATGGTTCCGTAGGGGCCCCGGTGCTGCAGACAGGCTGCCGACGGTACCGCGGATATCGTCTTGAACTTCACCTTGTCCGATTCGCGGCAGGGCCACACCACGGCTTCGCAGATCTCCACGTCGATATCGCTGTCGCGGTACTCCCCGTCGTGATAGATGGTGAAGCAATAACCCGGTTCACGGCACACCGCTCCCACCGACTCCATGTACTCTCCCATCTTCGGAATGATGTCGAAGTAGGTATCGTAGCCCGGGACCACCGTACGCATGGAAGCGACGATCACCTCCGGCAAGTCTTTGATTGTTACGTCTGTTTTCATGTCTTCTCCTCCCTGGAGTTCTTCAAGATACTCCCTCACCCGTTCGATCCGGCCTTCGGTCTCGTTCAGGTGGCACTTCAGCCGGTCTTCCTGCTGCCGTAGGATGGCGGCGAGTTCATCCGTGCTTTCCAGCGCCCTGACGATTTCATTGAGCGGCAGCCCCATCTCCTTGAGCTCGAGGATTCTGCGGATCCGCGGCAGCTGAGCGGCGCTGTATGAACGGTAACCGGTCCAGTCGTCGACCCGGTCCGGCTTCAGCAGACCGATACGGTCGTAGTGACGCAATGTCCTTGGAGTTATCCTGTTGATCTTCGAAAATTCTCCTATCGAATACATTTTCACTCCTGCGCAAGAGGTACTGG
>JBNGED010000386.1:0-3075 GCA_049975605.1 Sediminispirochaetaceae bacterium
GCGACAGTATATCAATCCACAAAGCTTATGAAGATCTTTTTATCATTCCTCCTTTCTTATATGGTGTGAACGGTCAGTTTTTCCAGATCCGTTTCCGACGGACCGCTTATCCGTCCGGTGAGGGCCGACGATGCGGCTACGACCGGCGATGCCAGATAGAGGGCGCTGGAAGCATGCCCCATCCGGCCGACGAAGTTGCGGTTGGTGGTCGAGACCGCCACTTCCCCTTCGGCCAGAATGCCCATGTGCCCCCCCAGACAGGGCCCGCAGGTGGGGGTCGACACCGCACAGCCGCTTTCGATGAATGTCTCGACCAGCCCCTCCCGCATTGCCTGGAGGTAGACCTCCTGGGAACCCGGCAGAATAATGCAGCGCACGCCGTCGGCAATCTTTTTTCCATGCATGATCGCAGCTGCGGCCCGCAGGTCCTCTATCCTCCCGTTGGTGCAGCTGCCGATCACCACCTGGTGGATACCGATCCGCTCCTGCTCGACGGCGCTTATCACGGCCCCGTTGGACGGCAGAAAGGGACGCGCAACCATAGGCTCCAGACTGCCGAGATCGATCCCGATTGTCCTGCTGTAGACGGCGCCCTCATCCGGACCCATCCGCTCTACACTCAGGCCGCGTTCCGCTTCATACTCCTGCGTAACCTCGTCCACCGGGAAAATTCCGGCCTTTCCTCCGGCTTCGATGGCCATGTTGCTCACGGTGAAGCGGGAGTCCATGCTCACCGAAACGGTACCCGGTCCGCAAAACTCTATAGCCTGGTAGTTGGCTCCGTCCACCCCGATGAGGGAGATCAGATAGAGAATAAGGTCTTTTCCTGAGACCCCGGGCCGGAAATTCCCGCTCAGCTCGACCCGGATCGCCTCGGGGACCTTGAACCATGCCTTGCCGGTAAAGAAAACGCCGGCCAGGTCGGTCGATCCCACTCCGGTCGAGAAGGCCCCGAGGGCGCCGTATGTGCAGGTGTGACTGTCGGCTCCTACGATCAGATCGCCCGACTTGACCAGTCCCTGCTCCGGCAGCAGCACGTGTTCGATGCCCATTTTCCCTACATCGTAGAACTTCTCTATCCCCTGGGCCCGGGAAAAATCTCGGACCAGCTTCACCTGCTGGGCCGATTGGATGTCCTTGTTGGGAGTGAAGTGGTCCGCCACCAGTACGATCCTGGCCGGATCGCAGACCTGCCGGCCGCCGAACCGCTCGAATTCCTTGATGGCCACCGGTGCGGTGATGTCGTTTCCGAGGGCGACATCAACATCAAGCAGGAGATATTCACCCTGCCGAACGTTCCGTCCGGCCTTGAGAGAGAATATCTTTTCCGTCATCGTCCCGGGAGTCTTGTTTTCTTTCATGCCTCGTTCCCCTGTTTTTGCTCGTGCCTTATACTTCAGCATTGTGGCCGTTGGTGAGGTTCTTCAGGACGTACCTGTTCACCGCGTTGAGATAGGCCAGCGCAGACGCTTCGATAATGTCGGTCGATGATGCCTTGCCCGCATAGAGGTCTTCTTCTATCTTCAGCATCAGCTTCACCTGTCCCTGTGCATCCTTCCCCGAACCGACTGCCTGAATAATATACTCTTCAAGGGTACTTGTGATACCGCAGCAGATGTCTATAGCGTTAAAAACAGCATCTACCGGTCCGTCTCCCGTTGAGGAAACGACCGACTCCTTCTCCTTCTCCTGCACCTTGATGGTTGCGGTTGGAATCAGGTTGTTCCCGGTGTACACATGGAAATAGAGGAGCCGGTAGCCGTCGACAGACCCGCCGAGTACCGTCGAGACGATGGAAAAGAGGTCCTCGTCGTAGACTTCCTTCTTCTTGTCGGCAATCTCCGCAAACCGGTCGAATACATTCTGGAACTGATCGTCCGTCAGCTTAATATTGTAGGATTCGAGCTTCTCTTTCAAAGCGTGTTTGCCCGAGTGGCGACCCATTACCAGGCTTTCGGTGGTCCTGCCGATTGTCTTCGGATTCATGATCTCGTAGGTCTCGCGGTGGGCGAGTACGCCGTGCTGGTGGATTCCCGACTCATGCATGAACACATTGTCGCCGAAAACCGGTTTGTTTCTCTGGAAGAGAAGGCCCGTCAGGTTCTGCAGGAGTTTGCCGGTCGGATACAAATACTCTTTCCTGATGTGAGTATCGACGTCGTAGAGATCACGACGGACCTCCATGCTCATCACCAGCTCTTCAAGAGCGCAGTTGCCGGCCCGCTCTCCGATACCATTGAGGGTTACCTCGACCTGGTTCGCACCTGCTTCAACCGCCGCCAGAGAGTTGGCCAGGGCCAGCCCAAGGTCGTTATGACAGTGGACCGAGAGGGTGACATTTCCATCTTTGATGGCCGGTGTCCGTTCCACGATCTTCCGGGTCAGCTCACCGAATTCCTGCGGCATCGCGAATCCCACGGTATCGGGAATGTTGATGGTGGTCGCCCCGTGCTCGATGGCCGTGTCTATCACTTCCATCAGGAAGTCATCCTCGGTACGGCTCGCATCTTCCGGTGAAAACTCGATCCGATCGAAGAGGGTCCGGGCATAATCGAGATGTTCGGCGATGGACGCCAGGATCTCGGGTTTATCCTTCTTCAGCTTGTACTGACGATGGAGCGGACTGGTGGCGATAAAGACGTGCAGCATCGGGTGTACCGCCTCCTTCACCGATTCGTAGACTGCGTCGATATCCTTGCGAACGCAGCGGGCAAGACCGACCACGGTGGCCCTCTTCAGGCGGGAAGCAATCTCCTGCACGGCTTCGAACTGTACCTTGGACGATACAGGGAAACCGGCCTCGATGCTATCGACACCCAGGCTCTCAAGCGCCTCGGCCATTTCCACCTTTTGTGCCAGAGTCATGGATGCCCCGGGCGACTGTTCACCGTCCCTGAGGGTGGTGTCAAAAATATTAATATAACGAGCCATAGATCTTCTCCTTCTTTTTTCTCCTGCTTCCGGACTTTTTCCCGGAATCTCTGAATTTCTCCTCGTCTTTTTTCAATTTGTAGATCAGCGAGTCCGTGAGGGCCTGCCAGGATGCTTCGATGATATTTTCCGACACCCCTACAG
>JBNGED010000387.1:0-3069 GCA_049975605.1 Sediminispirochaetaceae bacterium
GATTCATCGACGCGGTCCAGTTCCACGGGGATGAGACCCCGGAGGAATGTTTCTCCCGGGCTTTTCCCTATTACAAAGCTCTGCGGATCCGCGACAGGGCCGACATCGCACGGATCACAGACTACCGCAGCCCGCGGGTACTGACGGACGCCTACTCGGATGCTGCCTACGGGGGAACCGGCCAGTGCATCAACGCGGAGCTGGTTCCGCTGATTGCCCGGGAGAAGCCGCTCTGGATCGCCGGCGGCATCGGCCCTGAAAATGCGGCTAAAATCATCAATTCCTACCGTCCCGAACTGATAGACGCCTCCAGCAGCCTCGAATCGTCTCCGGGACACAAAGACAAAGAGAAGATGCGTGAATACTTCCGGGCCGTCGAACAGGCTTCATACCGCATATCTGAACGGCTCGTATCTGAAAGGAGACAGAATCCATGAAACTCTACAACAACTTTTTTGGAGAATACGGCGGCCGCTACACCGCCGAAGTGCTTCGTCCTCCCCTCGAGGAACTCGAGCAGGCCTTCACGGCTGCCGCCCGGGATCCCGGCTTCCTGGAGGAGATCGATGAACTGGCGGCCACTTTCACCGGAAGGCCCACTCCCCTGCTCTATGCAGAGAACAGCAGCCGCGAGATCGGCGGCGGCCGGATCTACATCAAGCGCGAAGGACTCGCCAACACCGGCGCTCACAAGATCAATAACGCCCTCGGGCAGGCCTTTCTGGCGAAGCGCATGGGCAAGACCAGAATCATCGCCGAGACAGGCGCCGGTCAGCACGGCGTGGCCACAGCCGCCGCATGCGCCAAGCTCGGCCTGCAGTGCAGGGTCTACATGGGCGAGGTGGATATCAGACGGCAGCATCCCAACGTCTTCTGGATGGAGATGTACGGCGCCGAGGTTGTACCCGTATCCTCGGGATCGAGGACACTGAAGGACGCCGTGAACGAAGCCCTGCGGGACTGGTCCTCAACCTTCGACACTACCCACTACCTGCTGGGATCGGCCCTCGGTCCGTCACCCTACCCGGACATGGTGAGGTTCTTCCAGTCGGTCATCGGTAAAGAAACGATGGAGCAGATTGCAGCCCGCGGAATCAACGCCGAAGTCCTCGTCGCCTGCGTCGGCGGCGGCTCCAACGCCATCGGGTTTTTCTCCCCCTTCATCGAAGCGGGAGCTCCCCGTCTGATCGGCGTCGAGGCCGGCGGAAAGGGACCAGGTCCCGGTCAGCACGCGGTCAGAATGAACGGTCAGGGGCACAGAGGCATCGTGCAGGGATACAAGAGCAGGTTCCTTCTCGACCATGACGGCCAGGTCCAGCCGACCCACTCCATCTCCGCCGGCCTGGACTACCCGGGTATATGTCCCCAGCTGGCACACCTCGGCGAGACCGGCCGCATAGAGTTTACTTCCGCAAGCGACGATGAGGCGCTGAATGCTATGCGCTTTTTCGCCAGGAACGAGGGGGTCATCTTCGCCCTCGAGTCGGCCCACGCCGGCGCTGCGGCGATGAAGATTGCAGCCCGGCTTCAGCACGAACAGGCTGTCATCGTGAACATGTCGGGCAGGGGAGACAAAGACCTTTTCATTACCGCCGACGCACTGGCGCCTGAAGAGTGGAGCCGATTCCTGGAGAAGGAGGTCAGCACCTATGTCGGAACATAAGCCGATCAAACTCATGGCCCATCTCGTGGCCGGCTTTCCTTCAATTGAAGACAGCCTGACCATAGCCGAAGCGCTTGCCGCCGGAGGCGCCGATTACCTGGAAGTCCAGTTCCCCTTCAGCGATCCCTCCGCGGACGGGAAGCCGATCCAGGCCGCCTGCAGCGCCGCCCTGGAAGCCGGGATGAGAGTCGCCGATGGTTTCAATCTCGTGGAAAAAATTCGCCGGAAGGTGCACATACCGGTCTTCATCATGAGCTACGCCAGCCCCGTTTACAGTATGGGGGTCGAGCGTTTCGTGAAGCGCGCCGTTGAAGCCGGCGCCGCGGGGCTCATCGTTCCCGATCTCATGCCGGGGTCCGACGAAGGGCTGTACGAGGCCGGCCGCCGGCACTCCATAGCTGTCGTCCCGGTGATAACACCCAGCGTCTCCGACGGACGTCTCGAAGTCATCGCGTCCGAGAAGCCGAATTATATCTACTGCGCTCTGCGCAGCGGCATCACCGGAGATGCCACGCGGCTGGATACGGAGAACATCGGCTTCCTGCGCCGTCTCCGTGACATCAGCCCCGTGGTCATGGCCGGATTCGGCATCCAGTCCCGCGAGCAGGTCGCCGCCCTGGCTTCGCATGCGGACGTGGCCATCGCCGGATCGGTCTTCGTCAGGGAGATCCAGCGGCTCCTGCGTGAATGCCCGGATGAACTCTATGAAGGGGTCCGGGAAAAAGCCGCGGAATTGGTACAGTACTAAACATCCAGTGAATAGGTAAGACTCCCCTTTGGACATGAATTGACGCAGGCCAGACAGCGGGAGCAGCTGTAGGCGCTGCCGGGGCGTTTTTTTCCATGCCTGAAGTGGCTGTACTCCCCGTTCAGGCTGGCTATGTAACAGGCCTTGTCGCAGAGACCGCAGTCGGTGCATGCGGCCGGATCGTGCTGAATGCTGAAGCTCAGTATGATCCTGATGCGCGACATGGCCCCGGAGGAAGCCGGCTGATCCGGGCCCGGCAGGTTCTACCGTTCCCGGCCGCGGCCCGACCCTCTTCCCGTCCCGCGGCCGCCGCCGCGGCCCATGCCTCTGCCCTGTCCCTGACCGAGTCCGCGGCCGGGTTCGGCCTGCCCTCCATAGCCCTGACCTGGTCCCGCCGGCCCGCTGAAATCCCGGCCGGGTTCGGCGGGCTCACCCTTCAGGGTGCTGCTCTCTGAATTCGGCCGGATCGCGTTCCGGGGACATACTTCCATGCACTTCCCGCAACGGGTGCACAGATCGTTGTTGATGACAGGCAGCTGTCCCGGCTGCACCGTGATCGCTCCCGGTACCGGACACACCTGAACACAGATATTACAGCCGGCACACAATTTATCATCGATCCATGGCATGGACTGCCTCCCTTTCTTTCAGTAAATCC
>JBNGED010000388.1:0-3062 GCA_049975605.1 Sediminispirochaetaceae bacterium
GGGTCAGGCTGCTGAAGTGCTTCGAGAGAAATGTATTGGCGAACCTGCCGATCATCAGACCCATCCAGAGGATCGACAGCCCCGATGCCGCCCGGAAGGGCGGAAAAGCGAGGCTCGTTCTCAGATAATAGACCACCCAGGAGGAGAGCCCCACCTCGCTCCCGACGTAGAGAAAGAGGGTCAGGGCCCCTCCGACCACCGGTCTTTTTCTGAGGGTCTTTAAAAAAAGGAGTGGACTGCCTGACGGACTGCCTGACGGACTGCCCGGCGGTCTGCCGGCCGGCAGGGTGGTTGCGTCGTCTGCTGCAGAGACTTCAGAAGCGGCGGCAGTGAGAGCTCCTCCGCCGTCCACCCGGGCCCGGAGCGTCAACAGTCCAAGCAGCAGGGCGGGAACGGCGATCAGACCGGGGACGGGGCGCCAGAGGCCCGTGGCATCGATGTACCAGCCGACCAGGAAGGGAGCAATAAAAGCACCCAGGCTGAAGGCGAAATGCACCAGACTCATGAAGCTGCCGATATTGGGAAGATTGACCCGGTTCGGCAGAACGTTGCCGGCGGTTTCGATGAAGCCTGAACAGATGTGCACGATGAAGCTGGCAAGTACCAGCATCCAGAACCACTGCGCCGCGCCGAACATGAGCAGGAAGATCACTTCGCCGGCGAATCCCAGCAGCATGACCAGCTTGAGTCCTACACGATCGATGGATGGGCCTGCCAGCAGGGGGCCGAAAAAGGCTCCCATGGTTCCCAGGCCAAGCAGTATCCCGGCGGAAGCTTCGCTGAGAGAGAAGGCATCGATGACCTCGGGAATGACCGATCCCCAGAGGATCATGATCGTTCCGTGCTGCAGCATGAGGAGGAAGTTGAGTGTCTTGATCCTGCCGGTCTCCGTTCTCATATACTTCTGTATATTCGGGCCTCCCAAGGACGTAACGGTCTATGTATATCACTTTTTTCCCTATCAGGATAGTTGCAGAGCTCGAGCTTCCAGTCTTCACCTGTCCGGATGCCCGGCTCAGCCACCGGCAGGGCCGTCTCTTCACTGGAAAAATTGAGCGCTATCAGGAAAGTCCCCTCAGAGGGGGCCTCTTTCTCCCGCCGGCGCAGGTAGCAGAAGCTGCGGGGATTCTCCCGGTCGAGGAGAGCGAATCCGCCGTAAATCAGGGTGTCATTGTTTTTTCTCAATTTGATGAGATCCCGAATATATCCATGAATTGAATCTTCCCTGGCGAGTTCAGCCCGTACATTGATCTCCCGGTAGTCGGGATTCACGTTCATCCATGGGGTTCCGTCGGTGAAGCCCGCGTGGGGCGAGCCGTCCCACTGCATGGGAGTCCGGGCATTGTCCCTGGCGAAGCGATGGTAGCCCTGGAGGAGTTCATCCGTCCCGGCCCCCCCGGCGCGCTGTTCCCGGTAGTGGTTCAGCAGCTCCACGTCCCGATATTCATCGATCGACTGGAAGAGGGGATTGGTCATGCCGATCTCTTCGCCCTGATAGATGTAGGGTGTGCCTTCGAGGGTCAGGGTGAGAGTTGCAAGCAGCTTCGCCGACTCGCGGCGGTACTTCCCGTCGTCGGCGAAGCGGGAAACCGCGCGGGGCTGATCGTGGTTCATGAGAAAATTACTGTTCCAGCCGCAGCCGTGAAGGGTGTGCTGCCATTTTTCAATGATCTCCTTCATCTCCTTCAGTTCCCATGGAGTGTACCTGAAGCGGTCGCTCGTCTTGCGGTCCACCGTCATCAGTTCGAAGTGGAAGAGCATGCTCATCTCCGGGGGATCGCCGCAGGTGTATTGCCTGGCGAGTTCGGGGCCGACCCCGAAGGTCTCGCCGACGGTCATCGCGTTGTAGCCCTTGAGGGCCTTCGACTGCAGCTCCTGCAGGAACTCGTGGATCCGCGGTCCGTTCATGTAGTACTGCATGCCGCTGCGGTCACTGCCGGCTTCATCTGGCCCGACTGAAGGAAGACCCGGAACTTTGGAGATGAAGTTGATCACATCCATCCGGAACCCGTCGATTCCCTTGTCCAGCCACCACCGCATCATCGCGTATATATCCTCCCGCATGCGGGGATTTTCCCAGTTGAGGTCCGGCTGCTTTTTGTCAAAGAGGTGGAGGTAGTACTCCCCGGTCGCCGGGTCATACTCCCAGGCCGGACCGGAGAAGAGGGAGCGCCAGTTGTTGGGGGGCTCTAATTCCCCGCTTTGGCTGTCCGGCTGCTTGACCGGCTGATCGCCGGCCTGGCTGCCGTGTTGGCTGCCGGCCTGGCTGCCGGGTGTACGGCTGTTTTCCCGGGGAGGCTGATCTGATGTACCGGGCGCCTGACTGGCCTGCAGAGGCGGCCGCCAGATGTAGTAATCACGATACGGATTATTCCGGCTCGATCGCGATTCGATGAACCAGGCATGCTCGTCGGAGGTGTGGTTGACCACCAGGTCCATGATGAGCCTGATCCCCCGGGAGTGGAGGCCGGCGAGCAGCTCCTCCCAGTCCTCCATAGAGCCGAACTCATCCATGATATCGTAGTAATCGCTTATATCGTAACCGTTATCCGCGTTCGGCGATGCATAGACCGGGTTGAGCCAGACGATATCGATCCCCAGTCCCGCGATGTAATCGAGCTTCCGGACAATTCCCTGCAGATCGCCGATTCCGTCGCCGTTGCTGTCGTAGAAGCTGCGGGGGTATATCTGATAGACTACGCCCTCTTTCCACCATGTTTTTTTCAATGCCGTGCCTCCTGTTTTTGCAAAACCGCACCTCAACGCACACGTTTGCAGCGAATTTACTCTATCTTATGCTCCGGCCTGCTGTCAAATGGATAGTACCCCAAAGATTTGGGGTAGGCTGCTCACTGCGAGTGTGGGGCAAGTTTGGGCGCCCTGTTCACGGTAATGACAGGCCTGAATCCGGGCGGACAGCGTGCGGGAATTTTTTAACCATAAGCTTTGTGGTACTATATGGGAATTGCATCCCTTTCACCGACCGATTATCATGAGGATAAATAGGATAAAGGAGGAATGATAAAAAGATCTTCATAAGCTTTGTGGATTGATATACTGTC
>JBNGED010000389.1:0-3061 GCA_049975605.1 Sediminispirochaetaceae bacterium
CTGCCATGGAGACCAGTTGTCCGACACCGGTCTGATCGAGGGTCTGGAAGGGATCCTGCGGCAGGATATTCTGTTCCAGGTAATCTCCGATGAAGGAACCGATATCATCCCGGGAATATCCGAGAGTCATCTGCGTCAGGTCGTTGGTCCCGAAGGAGAAGAAATCGGCCGCCTCGGCCACTTCGTCGGCAGTGAGGGCCGCCCTCGGTATCTCGATCATGGTGCCGATCTTGTATTCAAGGTCGCTGCTGTATTTCTTGAGCACGTCCTGAACAATCTTCTCGGCGTTGTCACGCAGGACCTGCAGCTCCATCTTGGTTCCTACGAGAGGAATCATGATCTCCGGCAGTACCTTGACGCCCTTCTTGGCCACTTCACAGGCCGCGGTCATAATCGCTTCGACCTGCATGTCATAGATCTCGGGATAGGTAATACCGAGACGGCAGCCTCGGTGACCGAGCATCGGATTCATCTCCTTGAGCTCTTCGGCCTTGGCCTTTATCTTTTCCGGATCGAGTCCGGACTTCTTGGCGAGGGCCTTGATATCCTCATCGGTGTGCGGGGTGAACTCGTGAAGGGGCGGATCGAGGAGCCGCACGGTAACCGGGAAGCCGTCCATCGCCTCGAAGATACCTTCGAAGTCCTTGCGCTGCAGAGGCAGGAGTTTCTCGAGGGCCTTTTCACGGGCTTCCTTGCTCTCCGCGACGATCATTTCCTGGAAAATCTCGAGCTTGCCTTCATCGAAAAACATGTGCTCGGTGCGGCAGAGTCCGATTCCTTCAGCCCCGAACTTCCTGGCTTGCAGAGCATCGGCAGGCGTGTCGGCGTTGGTACGGATTCCGAAGCCCTTCTCCTTGATTCCCTTCCGGTCGGCTTTCTTTCTCACTTCGTCGGCCCATTCGAGGAACTTCGAGAGGTCTTCCGTGATCTTCGGATTGACCAGATCGACCTGACCGTCGAATACTTCTCCGCTGGTACCGTCTATGGTCACCCAATCGCCTTCCTTGTAGACCTTGCCTTCGATATCAAGCTTGCCGGGGGTTACAACCGCGGCCTTACAGCCGGCTACACAGGGCTTGCCCATACCGCGGGCGACAACCGCTGCGTGGCTGGTCATTCCGCCGGTAGATGTCAGGATCCCTTCGGCTACCGCCATTCCTCCGATATCCTCGGGGCTGGTCTCTCTTCTGACCAGCAGGACCTTTTTGCCCTGTTTGACCCACTCTTCGGCTTCATCGGCGGTAAAGACAACCTGTCCGGTAGCTGCGCCGGGAGATGCGTTCAATCCCTTGGCCAGCACCTTCAGGGTCTTCTTGTAGCTGGGATCGATCCGGGGATGAAAGAGCTGATCGAGCTGCTTCGGAGTGACCCGATCGACCGCCTCTTCCTTGGATATCATCTTCTCTTCGAACATATCGACTGCCACTTTGATAGCTGCGGCTCCGGTCCTTTTCCCGTTCCTGGTCTGCAGCAGATAGAGGCTGCCCTGCTGAATGGTGAACTCGATATCCTGCATATCACGGTAGTGCTGTTCAAGCTTGTCCTTGAGATTGACCAGCTGTTCGTAGATCTTCGGGTTGATCTGCTTGAGAAAGTCGAGATGTTTTGGTGTCCGGATACCGGCCACAACGTCTTCACCCTGAGCGTTTTCGAGGAATTCACCGTAGAAAACCTTCTCTCCCGTCGAAGGATCGCGGGTAAAAGCGACGCCGGTTCCCGAGTTCTCGCCGAAGTTGCCGAATACCATCGACTGAACGTTGACCGCGGTGCCCAGGAGACCGGTAATCTCATTGATCTTCCTGTATTTTATCGCCTTGGTGTTCATCCAGCTTCCGAATACAGCGCCGATCGATTTGTACATCTGGTCTTTCGGATCCTGCGGGAAGTCCTCTCCCATCTGTTCCTTGTAGACCTTCTTGTACCCTTGAACCAGCTTCTTGAGGTCCTCCGTATCGAGTTCGGTGTCCAGCTCGACGCCCTTTTCGTGCTTCGCCTTTTCAAGCTGACCTTCGAAGAGCTGAATATCGAGTCCCATGGCGACATCGGAGAACATCTGGATGAAGCGGCGGTACGCATCCCATGCGAATCTCTCATTCCCGGTCTTCTTTGCCAGACCTTCAACTGCCCTGTCGTTGATTCCGAGGTTCAGAATCGTATCCATCATACCCGGCATCGAGATTGCAGCCCCTGAACGCACGGAAACCAGGAGAGGATCGTCGTGATCGCCGAGCTTCTTTCCCATGAGTTCCTCGAGCCTGTTCAGGTTTGCGTTGATTTCGTCTTCCAGACCTTCAGGATACTGCTTGTTTTTTTCGTAGTAGATCTTGCACACTTCGGCAGAGATGGTAAAACCCGGGGGAACCGGTACTCCGAGATTGGTCATCTCCGCCAGATTGGCGCCTTTTCCGCCCAGAAACTCTTTCATTCCCGAGTTCCCTTCGGCTTTTCCCCCTCCGAAAAAATAGACTAGTTTCTTTCCCATATACTTCATTTCCCTCCAGTGTAGTGTAATAACCACCCGTATGTGTATTTATGATAATAAGATAAATATATATGAGTGTCAATAAAAGAAACGGGCTGCTTCTCTCTCGAGAAACAGCCCGAAAGCTCTCAAAACTATGCTGTGTAAGCCTCTAAATGCGCGCTGCGCGAGGGATGCTGCAGCCTCTTTATCGCCTTCTTCTCAATCTGGCGAATCCGTTCCTTGGTTAGATTGTACTTATCGCCGATATCTTTGAGAGACAGCGGCGTGCGGCCGTTCAGGCCATAGCGGTACTGTATAATGTCGGCTTCCTTGCGGCTGAGGGTACTCAGGACCTTGTTGATGTCCTCTTTGAGGGATTTATCGATTGCCTCATGTTCCGGCGCATGATAGTCCCTGTCCTCCAGGAAATCGCCGAGCTGACTGGTTCCCTTGTCGGCATAGACGGGCGCTTCCAGGGATATCAGTTCCTGGGAGATGTTGATCAGGCTGGCGACGTGGTCCTTCTCCATGTGGGTCATGGAAGCGATCTCCTCGATCTCGGGGTCTTCCGCCTTGTCGCTCATGAGCTCCTTGCGC
>JBNGED010000390.1:0-3060 GCA_049975605.1 Sediminispirochaetaceae bacterium
ATTGCGTTCCCGGAAGTCGTTCTCTG
Source organism: Sediminispirochaetaceae bacterium (assembly GCA_049975605.1). Lineage (GTDB taxonomy): Bacteria > Spirochaetota > Spirochaetia > DSM-16054 > Sediminispirochaetaceae > DSBN01. The sequence goes on from JBNGED010000390.1 coordinate 27, forward strand.
GCTGCCGAACACGATGTAGCGTGAGTATCGTTATGAGTGAACGGGAAAAAATACAATCCAGCGGATCACCGAAGGCTATCGGTCCCTATTCTCAGGGAATCAAAGCGAATGGATTTGTATTCACCTCTGGAATCCTTCCCCTGGATGTTGAATCCGGGGAAGTGGTTCCCGGCGGTATCGAGGCGGAGACACGCAAAACGATCGAGAACCTGAAAGCGGTGCTCGAAGAGGGAGGCGCTTCCCTGGAGACCGTGGTGAAGACAACGGTGTTCATGACCAATATGGGCGATTTTGCGGAAATGAACCGGGTATACGATGAGTATTTCGGAAAGGCTTTACCGGCCCGGGCTACGGTCCAGGTCGGTGCCCTGGCAAAGGGCGCGCAGGTGGAAATAGAAGCTGTCGCGCTGGTGTAAGAAAACAGAGTAAGGAAGGACCCGTGCCTGTAATTGATTCCAGCACGAGCAAGATACGGCATGACTATACAATCAAAGAGCTGCAGGCGAAGGCTGATGAAATTCGGTCTATCTGCATCCGGGTCCTTGCTGCTACCAGAACAGAGGTCCCGGACAGTCTGCTGTCCCATGTGGACATTGCCGTTCTCCTGTACTTCAAGCATCTTCGTCATGATCCGGTCCATCCTCTCTGGGAGGACAGGGACCGGATCTACTGGTCGGCGCAGTTCGATGAGCTGAGCATGAGAGTCATCCTCGCGATGGCCGGATACCTGTCCCTCGAAGAAGCGCTTGCCGGGCAGCAGAACATGGACGTCTCCGGTATGGAATTCGGCAGACGATGCTACGGCAATACACTGGGGATCGCAGCGGGGGACGCACTTCGGGCGAAGATGGATGGACGGGGATATCAGGTCTTTTCGATTATGGATGCCGCCGATCAGCAGGACGGCGGAGTGTGGGAGGCTGCAAACTTTGCGGCTTCCCATCAGCTTGCAAACCTGGTAGGCATTGTACTCCAGCCTGGAGCTGGAGGAATTGACCCGAAGCGAAGTCACTCCCGGATCGATCTGCTTGCGGACAAATACGCGTCCTTCGGATGGCACGTTGTCCTGATGAACGGGAACAACATACGGGAATGCATGAGCACCCTTGGTTCGGTGAGGAATGAGGATGTGTGTCCCACAGCCATAATAACCGATATCAGCCCGATAAGTTCAGAGGCTGATGCGGGCAGGAAGCTGCGAACTGAAAGTCTGGGAAGTATTATCGAAAATGCCGTTCGCCGGCTCAATGTGAGAAACGGTGATCCGGTATCCTCAAGGACACGATACAGCTGGAATTCCGTTGACACCATGAGGGTCGAGTTGGAGCCGATCGCTCAAAGCGTCTTGGATACCATCGCGGCAGTACAGCAATCAGATAAGACAATCGAACTGTCAGCGCTCGAAGATGAATCATTCGGTGAGAAGGCGGGAACACATAAAGCCGGTATTCAGTATCCTGTTCAGCTGAAATTCGGGCGGGTCGTTGGCAGCATATGCGCGGTAGCCGCCGGCCTGGTAAGGGGTGACAAACAGCCGGTTCTGGTATTGAATGGAATAAGCAGCTGCCTCGAGCAGCTGAGGACCATGATCTGTCCGAACAATTTAAATATAAAAATTATTGATCTATCCCGTGATTCTGTCGGCAATCTTCCGCTTCTCTATTCCATACCCGGTTTGCTGGTTGAAGTACCGTGCGACGCCGTGGAAATGAAAAAGGCGGTGAGGGGCGGGCTCGAACAAAAGGGGCCGGCGGTGATCTGCGGCAGCAATCAACCGGGCCCGGTCGTTACACGGGAGGACGGTTGTTTCCGCTTCGGTGTGGCGAATGTTATCAGGTATCGGGCCCGTGCTGACAAGTTTACGGATGCTTTCGAGATTGCGGAAGGCTGGGCTTATTCGAGCGAGAACGAAGAAATCAGCATTATCACCATCGGACCCCTCGTCGCCGAAGCGATGCGCGCCGCCTATGTGCTCAAGGAAGAATACGGAATCGAAAGCAGAATACTGAACACCCATACCGTCAATCCACTCGATATCTACACCCTTTCCCGCGCGGCAGAGGAGACGGGATGTATTCTGACGGTCGAACAGCAGCCTGTTTCTGTATTCGGGAACCTGATAGCAGGGGCCCTCAGTACCATGAAAAAGAGCGGTGGTCCCGGGGCCATGGAGATGCTGTGTTTCGATGAGACGGAGGGAGGATACGCTATTGCTGCCGACACTATCGTGTCAAAGGCGATAGAACTGCTGGAAACGGGACATGGAGAATAAGATTATATAAATACATAAGGAGCAAGGAGGAATAAGCTATGAATTATAAAGAAAATGCACTACGGTTGCTCAGAGAGTTCAAGGGAGATTCATACCTCTTCGGACGGAACGTACTGCCGAGGATAGGCGATAAGGCCGGTAAATTCGGGAAGAAGGCCCTTTTCGTTCGGGATCACTTCCCTGGAAGCGACAGTTTTCTCGATGAGATCCGGAGCTCGCTCAAGGGGGCCGGTATCGAGATCGCGGCAGAGGAGGAGGGTGCGGGACCGAACGCACCCCGTGAAGATCTGTACAGAATAACCGAAGCGGTGAAGAAGAACTCGCCTGATATCATCGTGAGCTTCGGCGGAGGGAGCACCATCGACGCCGCGAAATCGGCCGAGGTTCTGCGGACCCTGGGCGGGGATATCGAGGACTACTTTGGAACCGGGAAGGTGAGCCAGGCGCTTGCCGATTCCGGGAAGCGTCTCACACATCACGTGGCAATCCAGACCGCCGCAAGCTCCGGCGCCCATCTCACCAAGTATTCCAACATCACGGATGTCCACACCGGTCAGAAGAAGCTCATCGTTGATGAGGCGGTAGTCCCCGGAACACCGGTATTCGACTATCGGGTAACCTACGGAGCGCCGAAGTCCCTGACCATGGACGGAGCGCTGGATGGAATAGCCCACTGTCTGGAAGTTCTCTATGGAGCAGTCGGCAAGGAGTCCTATGCGAAGATCCGCGAAGTTGCCCAAAGCGGCATCGGTCTGGTAGTGG
>JBNGED010000391.1:0-3059 GCA_049975605.1 Sediminispirochaetaceae bacterium
CTTCTACTTCCTCTTCAGCTGCGGTCCCGGCAACCTGAGCGGCTTCTTCCACCTCAGTTTCTTCCACCTCAGTTTCTTCCACCTCAGCTTCTTCCACCGCCGGTTCTTCCACCACTGCTCCGGTCTTCTTCCGTTCGGCCTTTTCTTCGGTCTTCTCGGCGGGCTCCTGAGACTCGCTCTGGCTGACGACCTTGATCTTCAGCTGCGCATCGTTGTTCTCGTAGAGCTTGACCCGGACAGGATAGGTCCCGACCATCTTGATCTGATGGCTGGCCACTTCGATCTTCTTTCTCTCTATCTCGATGCCTTCCTTCTGAAGCTCGTCGGCGATCATAGCGTTGGTAACAGAGCCGAAGAGCTTGCCGCCCTGTCCGGAATTCATCCTGAGTACTATCTCCTTGCCTTCAAGACGGTCCTTCAGACTGAGAGCGTTCTGACGTTTCTCTTCCTTCCGCTTCTCGATAGCGGTCCTTCGGTTCTCGATCCTGGCGATATTTTCCTTGGTGTATGCCAGCGCAAGTTCTTTCGGAAAGAGGTAATTCCTGGCATAGCCTCTGGCTACATCGCAGACATCCCCCTCTTCCCCGAGATTATACACATCCTTATTCAGAATAATCTTCATTTTTTTCTCTCCTTCCCAGAAAGTATTGTGAGCCCCTCATGCAGAGTTGACAGCTCGGTATCGAACCCATATTTCTGAGAGCCCCAGCAGAGGGACCCCCACGATCAATACGAGGTTAATCCGGGGAGTCATCAGCACAATCACGGCGGAAAAAACCACCAGTGTCTGTATGAGCCGTGAGACCCCGTACTGCCCGAACAGGAACTTCAAAATGGCAGCTCCCTGAAGGGCAAATATAGACAGCAGAATCATCCCGTAATTCCAGAATAGGAATCCTATCACCGGAATCCCTGCCGTAACATCCAGTAGTACCCCGGTCCAGGCTCCCAGGATCGGCCATAAAAGCAGCTCCGGTACGTGAAAACCCGTCAGACTGAAGGGTGTTCCGCCCGTAAACCTGCTGTATAGCCGGTCGGCAACCAGCCATCCGGCGGACAGTACCAGGAAAAAACTGAATATATAGTTCTTCACAAAAAGCTGCAGTATCAGCTCGTACACCGCCTCAGCATCGAGGGTCGCCAGCATCATGGTCTCCCCGGTAGCCACGGTGTTGTTCACACTCGACTTGAGTGCTTCCAGTATCAGCCCGGTCTGTTCTCTCAGAAAACCTGCCACCTCTTGGCTGCCGGAATAGATTCCGGCGACAGGCAGACTGATGATCAGCACTGCGGCAGTTCCCGTCAGCAGCCGATACAGCACTCTTCCCTTCCCCCAGAACACGGCGGCAATCCCCGCCAGTATTCCCAGGGGATAGACAATCTCAAGCACGAAAAAGAAGCGCTGCAGCACTCCGCTCTCGATTCCCCTGGTCCTTATAAAGACCTGGAGCAAAACCATTCCCAGGATTATTCCTAGGGCGTAGAGCAGGTATTCCCTGCCGCGCTTGAATCCCAGGATAAAAAGAGGAACTGACATGAGGAAGAACAGCGCGCCGAACTGATATAGCAGGAAGGCCGCCGCCGTGAAGATCCCCAGGTCGATCCACTCTCTCGGTAATGCTCCTATTTTCATTACACTCGGTTTACTTTTTCACGAACGGGATATATGCCAGGACCCGTGCCCGCTTGATCTCCCGGGAAAGGGCCCTCTGGTGCTTCGCACAGGTGCCGGTAACACGCCGGGGCAGGATTTTCCCCCGGTCGGTAATAAACCGCCGCAGCAGATCCGGATTCTTGTAATCCGCCTTGATGTCCTGGGTGCAGAACCGGCACACCTTTTTTTTGAAAAAAGGACGCCGCCCGCCGCCGCGGAAGGGCCGCCCGTCGCGGTCGCCATCGTCCCGGCTGTCCCGCCGGTCACGGTATCCCCCCCGATTGTCGCCTCTGTTGTCGCCTCTGCTATCGCTTCTGTTATCGCCCCGGCTGTCGCTTCTGTTGTCGCTTCTGCCGGTGCTTTCCGGTCTTCCCTTTGTCTCTTCAGCCTTATTCGGTGCGCTTTGTACGCTTTCATCAGCCATTCTATATCTCCTTCAATCCTTGTAGTCGTTTAAAATGGAATATCGTCTTCGAACTCTTCGGGTCCGCCGTCGAAATTATTCTGGCTGTACCCCGATGAGTTGTTTTGATTGGACCCTGTAGTGCCGCGGTTCGGTGCCGGACCTCCTCCGGTGGGAGAGCCTCCGAGCAGCTGCACATTCAAGGCATGGATCTCTACCTTGCTTCTGTTCTGGCCGTTCTGCTCCCATCGGCTCTGCCGGAGCTCACCCTGTACGGCAATCTGCTTACCCTTGCCCAGGTACTGATGAATAGCCTCTCCCTGGCGGCCCCACAGAACTATGTCGAAGAAATGCGCTTCTTCGCCCCAGGTGTCGCCTGTCTTACGGGAGCGGTTCACGGCGATCGAAAATTTACAGACCGCAGTTCCGCTGGCCGTATACTTGAGTTCAGCATCGCGGGTTAACCGTCCAACGAGAACTACCGAGTTAATGTCGTTGGCCATAGTGTATCTCCTTCTCTATTCTTCTTTTCGGATGAGAAGGTGCTTCAGCAGCTGGTTGGTGAGTCTCAGTTCCTCTTCGAATTTGAATACATTCTGTGAGTCTGCCTCGAATTCATAGTAGTAATAGTGGCCCTTGCTGCGTTTCCTGATGTTGTAGGCAAGATCACGAATGCCAAGATCATCTCTTTTTGAAATGGCGGCTTCGCTCTTTTGTAAAAGTGCTTCTACCTGTTCTTTGCCGGCAGAAGTCTCATCCTCCTCGGTACCGAGGATTATTGTGAGTTCATACGTTCGCATGTCTCCTCCTTGCGGACTATTTGATTCGCCGTACCGGCGAATAAAGAGGTGATAGAAAGCTACCACAGGCAAAAATCATTGTCAAGTGAAGCCGATTTTGTCCGATCTAGTGGATATGGGACAATGGGTTCACTACGATGACGACATCTACTATTTGAATGAGTCCATCCGAATGCTGATGCGCAACCTGAAGCTCCATCTG
>JBNGED010000392.1:0-3057 GCA_049975605.1 Sediminispirochaetaceae bacterium
CCCTCCTCTTTTATCTTGCGAAAAGGCGCCATACTGAATACCTGGAATCCCCCGCTGTCGGTAAGGATATTCCCATGCCAGTTGCTGAAGGCGTGCAGACTGCCGTAGTGATCGATAACCTCCTGCCCCGGACGAAGGTACAGGTGGTAGGTGTTCCCGAGTATGAGCCGGTATCCCATGGACTCTACAGTCTCGTGATGCACTGCCTTGACCGTTGCGTTTGTCCCTACCGGCATGAATACGGGGGTGTCTACCTTCCCATGGGGAAGATCGAGAGTACCCGTGCGCGCCCTGGTGTTTTCTTCTCTGTGGCCTGTAGTAAAAATCATGAGAAACCCTTCTATGTCTTTGCTAACTTCAACAGCAGCGCTCCGATGAAGGTAAAGATTATGACCGCCCCCCAGGCGCCGCTGGCCGGTTCAATAATACCCTGTTTTGCAAATAAACCCAAGATCATATCGCCGACATAGTAGAGGACCGAAATGATCAGGCTCACAAGCAGGCTCATAAGAAGAATGTTTTTCTTGAAACGGCTGCCGATTGATGCCGAGATCAACACAACGATGAAGGGGGTGAATGCGAAGGAGAACCGTTTGTAGTAGTCGGTGAGTGAGCTGCGGTAGCCTACCCTTCCGGTCTTTCGGAGTGTCTGGATCCACTCCCGGGCTTCATGGTACTTCAGTTCATCGATATTCCTGGTTTTCCTCTGAAAATTGATCGGAAGAACCGCCATGGACGGATCGCTGAACTGAGAGATGAAACTGCTGTCGATTTCGATAGCCGCGGCCGAGCGCTCTAGTAAACCGTCTGATAGACCGTCTGTCGGACTGCCTGTGCCGGATTCTCCGGTGCTTTGATCTTCGAGCTGCCTTTCGAATCGGGAGACATTGTAAAGGGTCCACCCGGTCTCTTCGCTGTACTGGGCCCATTCACTTTCCAGCCGGCTGATAAAACGTCCATGTCCGTCGCGTTTGACCACCGTAAGTCCTGACAGGGTTCTGGAAGCATCGTTGTAATAGTCGGCATGGTACACATTGCGGTTATCCGATCCGAGGACGGTGATATTGGTATTACTGTAGGAGACTTTCTGTCCGAGGAGACTCTGACTGAGGCTGTTCTTCCGGCTGTATGTATCGATCACGACCTGCTCATGGAAAAAAAAGTAGCCGAAACTGAACAGAATACCGATGACAAGCAGGGGAACGATGAGCCTTCGAAAGGATATGCCTGCCCCGAGTATCGATATTAACTCATTCCTTGCATAGAGATTCCCGAGGCTGAATGCTATGGCGAACATGAGGGCGGGGGGGGTGGAAAATGTAGCGCACTTCGGAAGGTAGAAGAGGGATACCAGCAGTATCTGTGAGACTGATGCATCGTTATTGAGATATCGAATGAGATTTGAAAAAAGGTCCACCATCTCAAGGGTCAGGATGAAAAAGAGAAGTGCTATCAGGAAGATGGGAAAAAAACTCTTCAGCAGCATGCCATGGAGGGTCCTCATCTGGACATCCTTATTCTGTACAGAACCATTCCTACTCCGATGACCGCGATGTTCGGCAGCCACATGGCGGCGGCAGGAGACACATTCATTCTCAGACCCATGGTCTGCCCGCCGAAGAGCATAGCCCAGTAGAGGACAGACACGATCAGACCTATGCCGAATCCCATAGAGCGTCCGCTCTTCCTGCTGAAGGTTCCCGCCGGAAAAAAGAAAAATACAAAAGCGAAGCAGCCGAACGGAATGGCCACTTTCTTGTACAGTTCGAGCTGATGTATTCGAAGGGACCTGCTGATGAAGTCCTGGTCCTTCATCTGATTGTAGGCTTTGAATCTCTCACTGAGATCGGTAATGTCTTCGGCTGTACGGCCGGGTCCGAGACTCCGCTGGTAATATTCCTGCAGGATCGTGTGAGCTGATCCGGCGCTGTTTCTGATATGTTCTCCCCTCCGCTCCATAAGTGCGGATTTCTTCTGCTGGATCTCCCGATAGATATCCACGCTGCTCATTTCCCGGGGTGTCAAAGAGGAGAACGACAGATTTATGTCCCGCAGAAGGATATTGTAGATCATCTCTTCCGCTGAAAAATAACTGTGGCTGCCGCGCCGCTTCGGCGGCATTATGTGACCGAATACGTCGGATAGATTCAAACCGACGACCCCCCTCTGATCTATGTTCTCCCTGAGTTCGGCCGTTTCAGCCAGTATTATCCTCTGGTCTCCGTCGTCGGTAGTATCGATGATCATCAAGTCCTTGATAGTACCTCCGTCGATATCGCCGGTAACGAGGATCGAATCCTGATATTCACGAACGGCAAAAGGTTCAAGTTCGAGTGCGGGATTGGAATAGAGGATCTTGCGGTAGAGTCTGCCGAAGCTGATTGTACCCCGGGGGAGAAAGTAATCGCCCATGATGAAAGATACAAGGGAAAATAGGAGTCCAGCTGCAAGAAACGGGGCGATAATGCGTCTGTATGGAATCCCGGAGGCCCGCAGAGCAAGGATCTCATTGTCCGACGAGAAACGGCTCACCGCCATCAATCCGCCGACGAGAGACGCAAATGGAAACGTAAATGAAATTATCGCCGGCAGGGAGTAGACGATCAGCAGAATGACATCGGTTGCGGCGACGTCCTTGGAGAGAATCTCTTCCGCCAGTAGGAGGAGCTGATTTACGAAAAATATAGCGAAGAAAAAGAAAAAAGCAACCAGAAAGGAAATGAGATATTCAAAGGCGAGGTAGAACGAGAGCCTGCTGTATCTGAATCGGCGGAGCAGGTCATGTCCCTGTCGAGCCAAATCCTCCCTCCCCCCGATCGGTTTCCGAGAGACGGGTGTTCGGGTAAAACTCGGCGCGAATAACCGGTGAAAAGATAATCTGGGCGATACGGTCACCCGAGTTGATGGTAAAATCCGTATCACCAGTATTTATCAGAATGATCTTCACCTCTCCCCGATAGTCGGCATCGATCGTTCCCGGCGAGTTGAGTACGGTTATTCCGTGTCTGATAGCCAGGCCTGACCGGGGACGAATCTGGGCTTCATACCCTTCCGGTA
>JBNGED010000393.1:0-3051 GCA_049975605.1 Sediminispirochaetaceae bacterium
TGACTCTGGTGCTGAAATTTTTCATGAGAGAAATGATGTTCGAGTTGTGTTCCAGCTCTCCGCATGATTGGACGGTGTGAACCCCGTATCTGATGCAGTTCCGGTAGAGTTCCGTCAGCATGACCGAGTCGAGCCCCTTGTTCTGATAGTCCGGACGGACCCCGATCAGGTAAAAAACCAGCTCTTTGGGATATTTCAGCGCCTTGAGGAGGTGGATAAAACCGAAGGGGAACAGCCTCCCGTTGGTCTTCTGCAGGGCGTCGGTCAGGCGGGGAAGCATGATGGCGAAGCCGACCACTTCCTCCTGATCGTTCAGGAGGAACTTGATGAAATCCTTATTGCCTGATGTAGGTCTGGACCTGCTTGTCGGTCAGTTCGACCACCCCGTAAAGCTTCTCGTAGGCTTTGTTCAGGGCTTCAAAGACCCGCTCGCCGTAGGATATCACGTCCTTTCTGTTCCTGAATTCCGCGATGTGAAGCTTGTTGCGGGTGAGTACGATGTCCCGCATCCGGGTGAATTTTTCTCCGATGGCATCCGGAACGGGGATCTCGAACTGGAGCCAGTCCACATCCTTTGCGTATCCGAGCTGCTCAAGGAGATCGGGATAGTAGGGGTAGTTGTAGATCATCGGGAGGGTGCCCCGTTCCTCGAATCCTTCTATGAGCAGTCCCTCCGGGTCGAGATCGGTGAATCCGAGGGGTCCGTGTACGGCCGTCAGATCGAGTTGATGGGCCCAATCCTCTACCGCGCCGATCAGAGCTTCAGCCACATCGAAGCGGTTTACCAGATCGAACCATCCGAACCTGAGATACTTCTTGCCCCACTTTTCGATTGATTTTTTATTGAGGATGGCAGCGATGCGGCCCAGCACGGTTCCGTTCTCTACAGCGAGCCAGTATCTGGCGTCGCAGTACTCGAAGGACGGGTTCTTCGACCGCAGAAGGGTATTTCTCTCATCGAACCTGAGGGGCGGCACCCAGTAGGGGTGTTTTCTGTACAGTTTGTAGGGGAACTCGATGAACCTGTTCAGATCCCGCTTGTTTTTAACCTCTATCAGTTTAACCATGCTACCGCCCTGTAACAGAAAAAAATTGTTCACTAAGTATGCACAGAAAAGCCGTAGATTGTCTACGCCTTTATTTATCGAAAAACTCTAATATACAGTCTTGACCAATCATCCCTGAACCGGTACTTTGAACGTACTGCAAATCGTAGTCCGGTGTGGGGAAACGGGTCACCAGTTATACCGGTGTAATACCTCCTTCGTCAATGTGTGGTAGTCCCCGCGCTGGACTTTTTTTTTAATTAAGCTTGTCCCGGCCCCTGTTCCATTACTATATTCTTAACATAAATACTAACCTATATTTTTTAAGGGGAAAATCATGATCAGTAAGAAAATGGAAGCCGCATTGAATGAGCAGATAAACCGGGAAATGTACTCGGCCTACCTTTACCTGTCGATGTCCTCGGCAGCCACCGACATGGGGTTGGACGGGTTCGCCCGGTGGTTCATGGTCCAGTATCACGAGGAGATGTTCCACGCCATGAAGATATACGAGTACATCTTCGATCAGAACGGTCGGGCCCTGCTCAAGGCGATCAAGGAGCCGGCAGCCGAGTTCAGTTCAATCCGCGAGATGTTCGAGAAGACCCTGGAACATGAACAGTACATCACGAAGAGTATCCACGACCTGGTTGATCTTGCCATCGAAGAAAAAGATCACGCCACCCGCAATTTCCTCGGCTGGTACGTGGATGAACAGGTCGAGGAGGAAAAGAACGACCACGATATCCTCAACAAGCTCGATCTCATCTCCAGAGACGGAAAGGAAGGTCCCGGCTTGTATATGCTCGACCGGGAGATGGGCTCCCGCGGTGTGGGTATTCCCACCGACTTCAGCGCCCCCGGCTTCGCCGAAGGCGGCGAGAGCTAATCTTTTGTCTTTGCCGCCGGCGCCGTGCGCCGGCGCGTCTATCTATTCCAACCAGGCCCCGCCATAATCCACGGCGGGGCTTTTTCAGATAACCTGCCGTTATCAGCACCGCAATGGCCTCCTCGATCTCTTCTCTCCGCCAGTCCTGCAGACAGCCGTACCCGGCACAGAGGTTCCATGGTGTGCGGTTCGGCCGGGCGCTGTCGACTCCCTGCAGGAGTTCGGCGGCCTGGGTGACCGTGTAGCGGTATGTGTGGACCCGGAAAAAAGCCATCAGCTCCATTTGCCCGTGCGGCCGGGCCGGCCTGCTCCGATGACACACGTCGCAGCCCCAGCACATCTCGCAGCCGCCGCCCATAAGGGCAAGCAGGTTCTCCCGCAGGCAGCGGGTATCGTCACGAAAGGCCTGAGCGAGGGCCTGTTGTCTTTGATCTTGTCGCTCAGTTGTTCCGGTTGTGCTTCCGCCAAGCTCCAGGAGAACGATGGAATAGGCGGGTGCCCCGTCGCGGCCGCCCCGCCCTGACTCCTGCAGAAAGGCTTCGACGGAAGAGCTGAGATCCTGGTGGATAACGGTTCGAATGTTTTTCTTGTCCACCCCCATGCCGTACGCGGTCGTGGCACAGAGGATGCCGGTGTTCGACCCGAAGAACCAGTCCTCGATCTGCTTCTTCTCCGCACGCTCCAGACCCGCGTGGTAGAAGTATATGTCATCCTCGTCGAGGTCGCGGCGGAGGGTCTCCGCGAGCTGTTCCGTGCCGTCCCGGCTGGAGCAGAAGATGAGAGCTGGTCGGGGTACCCGGAGGGGGTTGGGGGCTTCGAAGGGATCGTCTATCAGGGGCGTCGGGCTCGCCGCGCCGCCTGTGCCGCTCGTTCGACGGGTACGCCCGAGGAGCCGTCGCAGCTCCCGACGCTTCGACAGGACCGGAATGACGTGGTAGGAGATATTCGGCCGGTCCGGATCGGCCCGGATGACGTGGGCCGGCTCATCCGGGAAAAGGATTTCCTGGATACCGGCGAGAACATCGTCGGAAGCGGTGGCGGTGAAGGCGCTGGTCATCCTGGGAGCTGCGGCGGCGATGATCTCAGGAATCCGGGTGAGGGCGGGACGAAAGCCGC
>JBNGED010000394.1:0-3039 GCA_049975605.1 Sediminispirochaetaceae bacterium
CACACAGCGCTGCTCCGTATCAGGTGTCGGCGCTCCTCTCGGGCTTTGTGATCAAGGCCCCGATGCTCGCTCTCTGGAAAATTTTTTCCTTCATTTCAATTCAGCGGGTCCTCGACGGTCTGATTTGGGTCGGAGCCGTCTGCGCCCTGTGGGGGGTACTGGCGGCGATGGTTCAGAAGGACGCCAAGAAGCTGCTCGGCTATCATTCGGTTTCGCAGATGGGGTATATCGTCGCCGCCTTCGGGGCCGGCGGCGCTATAGGCTGGTCGGCGGCCCTCTTCTACATCATTGCCCATGCCCTCTTCAAGAGCCTCCTTTTTTTCACGGTGGGCAATGTGACGAGCAGGGCTGGGACGAGGGACGTGTACCGGCTGCGCGGTCTGGCCCGAAGCTTTCCGGTGCAGACGATCTTCTACTTTATCGCCGCGGCGTCTATCGCCGGAGTGCCCTTCTTCGCCGGCTTCACCGGGAAGCTGCTGGTGGCGAAGTCGCTGTACGGACATCCCGCCTACACCCTGCTCCTGCTGGCCGGGGTTGGAACGGCGGCATCATTCGTGAAGCTCTCCGGTATTTTTATCGGGCGTCCTGCTTCCATTGAGAGCCCTTCAACCGCCGGCGATACCGCCGCGGGGGATGCCAACTCGGGGGATGCCAACTCGGGCGATACCGCCTCAGGTGATACCGCCGGCAATACTGCCGAAGGCAATACCGCCGCCGCGTTTCTCGGCATGGGCATAGTCGCCGCTGGCTGTCTTCTGATGGGAATTCTGCCGAGCGCCGTTCACGGATTTCTGCTGCAGCTGACATTCTCGTCCGCTCCGGGGGTCCTTGGGACACCGCCCGCCCCCTTCGCCGGCTGGTACAGCCCGTCTCATCTGTTGAAGGCCTTCATCACCCTGGCGGCAGGGTCCGGAATTTCCTTCTTCCTGCTTTCTCAATATGGGAAAAAAATCTCCCACCGCGTCAGGGACCTGCGTGTAGGACTGAACGGCTCCCTGCGGCTGATAACAGCCGGCTTCGTCCTGTTGATCCTGTTCGGCACCAGGGGGTTCTGGTAGATGGCGGCAGTATCGCAGGTACCGGCCGTACTGTGGCTTCTGGCCGCTCCGCTGACGGCGGCCCTGATAACCCTCATCGGCAAACTCCTTCCTGGGCGATGGACCGCCCTGCCCGCCTTCCTGTGCTGGGCCTGCGGCACCGCCTGGGGCTTGTTACAAGCCGCGCCGGCCGCCCTCTCCGGCTCATCCCTGCTGTATGCCTTCGGCGGCTGGGCGGAACCGGCCGGCATCGTGATCGAACTGAACCCGGTCAGCTGGGCGGCCGGCCTGCTCGTACTGCTGATCGGAACGGCGGTGTGGCTCGCCAGCCACCGATCCAGGGGAACCGGCTCCGTTTTCTTCCTGATATTCTATCTGGGACTCTTCGCCCTGCAGGGAGTTCTCTGCTCACGGGACCTTTTCAACCTCTTCATCTGGTTCGAACTGCTCTCACTCAGTGTCTTCCTGCTGGTCGGTTATGATCAGACCCCGGCGGCAATGCTGGCCGCATTCCGCTACCTCATGATCAGCACCGTCAGCATACTCGGGTTTCTCGTCGGCCTCTGGATCCTGTACGCATTCTGCGGACCACCCTCCTTCAGCGTGATCCAGTCGTGTCTCGCCTCCGCACCTGCCGTCCCCAGGCTTCGAACCACTGCCGCGGTGGTCCTCATTATGACGGGAATGCTGACCAGGTCGGCGGTCGTTCCGTTCCACTGCTGGCTCCCGCCGGCCCACTCTAGCGCACCGTATCCGGCTTCAGCTTTTCTATCCGGCTTCGTCATCAAGGTACCCATATTCGCACTCTGGCACTTCTCCGCTTCCCTTCCGGAATTGCCGCTCACGGGGCTGCTGCTGTGGACAGGCATCTTCAGCGCAATCTTCGGAAGTATCGCCGCTGTGTTTCAAAGTGATGCTAAAAAGATCCTGGCCTACTCATCCATCGGTCACATGGGGTTCATCGTGTCCGCCTTTGCGGCAGCAGTCCCGGAGGGTAAAACCGCCGCCCTCATCTACATTGCGATACACGGCCTGTCAAAGGCCCTTCTCTTCCTGACCGTCGGGATAGTTACCTCGGAAAGCGGGACCCGTGACGTCTATCTCCTGCGCGGCGCCGGCCGCAGATTCCCGGCGGCGGCCCTGTTCTACTGGATCGCCGCCCTGACGCTGATGGGAGTACCCCTTTCCGGCGGTTACTACGCCAAGGTGGCGGTGACGGCGTCTTTGTCCTCCCCCGCCGCGGTGTGGCTGCTTACCGCAGCCGGCGTTGCCACTGACCTCGCCCTCTTCAAGATCGCCCTTATCTTCTTCGGACGGCCGCCGGGATCCGGTGCAAGGGGCAGCACAGTCCGGCAGCAGTCCGCTTTCCCGGCCCGCTTCGCTTCGTTTCTCGGGATGGGTCTTCTGGCCGCAGCGTGTGCAGTCCCGGCGCTGGTCCCGGGCGGGATTATCCGGCTCGCCGGACAGCTCGCAGGGACCGGAATACAGGAAGCCGGTACAATCAGCGCCTCCTTCCTGGACTCAGCCGGAAAGGCCTCGAACCTGTGGAAGGCATCCTCCGCGTTCATCATCGGCGCGGCAGGTCTGTTCGTTTTCCGCTTCATCCCCGTCAGGAATTTCTCCGACAGGATCGTCTCTCTGCGCCCTGGAACCGATGCCGCTATCCGTCTGCTGATCATCGGGATCCTGGTCTTCCTGGTCTCCGGCGCCTTGAGCCTGTGAACCCACCGGTATTCCCTTCTTTTTCATAACATGCAGGTTCTTGCAAAAACTGAGGCGATAGTGTAATCTAAGCTCCACGATTTTGCGCCGGCGTGGCGAAATTGGTATACGCAGCAGACTCAAAATCTGCCGCCTTCACGGGTGTCCCGGTTCGAGTCCGGGCGCCGGCAAAAATAACTTGTTTACTTGAAAGTAATTACCTTCTGTGGTATACTTAAGCTTACCAGACAGAATTGATGGTCTGAGATTAAGTCTGAGATTTTATACGGAATGCATATGC
>JBNGED010000395.1:0-1079 GCA_049975605.1 Sediminispirochaetaceae bacterium
GCTGAAGGGTCTCCCGAATGACCTTCTGCGTGTTGTCCCAGACTTCCATTGGATCATGCTCGACCCATCCGGCCTGCGGGAAATACTGTTTGTGCTCCAACTGATGTGAAGCAATTATCTGCCCGCCATGATCGAATAGAATGAACCGGGTGCTGGTAGTTCCCTGGTCGATCGCACCGACATACTTTTTATCAGACATATTCGTGTACTCCTGTGGAAATATTGTAGCCCCCAAAATTTCACCTGTCAAGAAAACGTTCTTTTTAATTACAAATTAATCACCATTTTAATACGAATGTGCACACAAACACTCAACATCGATTGACATCCGCCGTTCCCGCTTCTACAATAGAAATATTCTTACTGTGGAGCACACTATGACGGAAAATATTATTCCCGCCGACCGTCAGCAACGAATTCAGAAAATGATTCAGGAGAACGGTATCGTACGGGTGGCCGAATTGAGCAAACTCTTCAATGTGACCGAACTAACCATTCGACGGGACCTCGATGTACTGGAAAAACAGGGTATCCTCGACCGCACCCACGGAGGAGCGATACTTCGCCACCGTATCAGCATTGAGCCCCTCTACACGGAAAAGGACCAGACCAACCGTGAAGAGAAGGAAGCCATCGGTAAAGCGGTCAACCTGTTCATCGAAGAAGGCGATACGGTCCTGATCAACACCGGATCAACGATCTCACAGGTCCTGCGGAACATCACCGGGAAAAATATCAGAGTGATTACCAGCAGCGCCGGCGCCGTCATGGATGTGAAGAACCCCGACATAGAGCTGATCCTCACCGGCGGGCTCTTCCGTCCCCAGTCCAACTCCCTCATCGGCGGATTCGCCCAGATGATGCTGCAGCAGGTGAGCGGCAGCAAGGCAGTCATCGGGATCGACGGTCTGAGTATACAGTACGGCCTGACCACTCCGGTGCACCAGGAAGCCGAGATCGGCCGGCTCATGATCGAACGTACCCAGGGCCCGGTCATCGTCGTCGCCGACCACACCAAGATGGGAGTGGTGTCCAACTTCGTCACCGCCCCGATCGACTCGATCAGTATGCTGATCACC
>JBNGED010000395.1:1089-2482 GCA_049975605.1 Sediminispirochaetaceae bacterium
AGAACATCCAGGTGATCATCGCCGAGGAGATACTCGCGCAGCAGCAGCGCCAGTAAAAAAACGGCGCCGGCACGATCCATGCAATACACAAGCTTCGTACCAGCACCTTATTTTATCCGAATCCAGGCCCGGATTATTCCCAGTATTTTTCCACGCGCTTGCGCAGCTGCTTTACATAGGCATCCCAGTCGCTTATCGGCGTCCTCGCCACTCCCTCTTCTACCGCCTGCTTTGCGACGGCATAGGCTTCCCATTCGATCACGCGGGGATCGAAGGGCTTCGGAACGATGTACTTCGGTCCGAAGCTGAAGTCAGTGTTGTTGTAGGCTTTCTTCACTACGTCGAGGACCGGTTCCTTGGCCAGATCTGCCAGGGCCCTCGCAGCGGCGATCTTCATTCCTTCGGTGATATTGGTGGCCCGCACATCCAGGGCCCCCCTGAAGATGAAGGGGAATCCGAGCACGTTGTTGATCTGGTTGGGAAAGTCGCTGCGTCCGGTGGCCATAATGACATCGGGCCGGCTCTCCACCGCCAGATCGTAGGTGATCTCCGGATCGGGGTTCGCCATAGCGAAAATGACCGGGTCGCGGTTCATTGACTTCACCATTTCGGGACTCACCGCATCCTTCACCGACACGCCGATGAATACATCGGCGCCCTTCATCGCGTCGGACAGGGTCCGCGCGTCCGTGTCCGCGGCGAACTCCTCCTTCTCCGGATTGAGAGTGCCGGGGCGTCCGTTGTAGATGACCCCCTTGCTGTCGCACATCAGGAGGTTCTCCTTCTTCACACCCATCTGTACGAAGAGACGGGCGCAGGAGATTCCCGCCGCGCCGGCGCCGTTGAACACTACCTTCACCTCGCCGATCTTCTTGCCGTTGATCTCCAGGGCGTTCAGAAGTCCGGCGCCGGATATTATGGCCGTCCCGTGCTGATCGTCGTGGAAGATCGGAATGTTCGTGATCTTCTTGAGTTCGTTCTCTATCCGGAAACAGTCCGGCGCCTTGATGTCCTCCAGGTTTATTCCCCCGAAGGTCGGTTCGAGCCGCTTCACCACCTCGATGATCTTTTCGGGATCTTCGGTGTCGACCTCGATATCGAAGACATCCACGTCGGCGAACCGTTTGAACAGGACCCCCTTGCCTTCCATCACCGGTTTGCTGGCCAGCGCGCCCCTGTTGCCGAGGCCGAGTATGGCGGTCCCGTTGGAAACGACCGCCACGAGATTGGCCCGGTTGGTGTAAATGTATGCATCATCCGGATTTTTAGCGATTTCAAGGACCGGCTGGGCCACACCTGGAGTGTAGGCCAGCGAGAGATCAGCCGCTGTCTGACACGGCTTTGTGGTCACTATTGCAATTTTTCCGGGCTGCCCCATCGAATGGTATTTCAG
>JBNGED010000395.1:2492-3027 GCA_049975605.1 Sediminispirochaetaceae bacterium
GGCTTCTTTTTTCAGATCCATCTGTGTACTCCTTCACGTATTCTTGGGATCGGTCTACTTTTCAAAATCGAATGTGTAGGGAAGCTTGAATCTGTCCCGTACTTCGACGATCTCCTTCTGCAGCTGTTTGTCGACCTTCGCGCCCCTGTCCTTGCGGTACAGCCATGCATCATGCTCTTTCTCTCCGGCAGTGTAGATCCGGTCCGCCCCCGGCATCTTCTCGGAGGATCGGAGCTTGCGCATGATCTCGCCGGCAACACGCTTGAACACATCCAGCCCCATGAAGGCCTCGGTGTTTATTGCTATGAAAAAATGTCCGAGAGGATAGGGGATCTTGTTGCCGTCCTTGTCGTAGCCCAGGAGGTCCTTCATGAATTTACCGTCCTGCAGGGCCGCGGAGAGCACCTCCACTACCGTGGCGTAGCCGTATCCCTTGTACCCGGCGGTCTCTTCGCCTATGCCGCCGAGAGGCGCAAGGGCAGCGGTTCCCGCTACAAGATCTTTGAGCACCTGAGTCGAGTCGGTCTTGGAGGTA
>JBNGED010000396.1:0-3011 GCA_049975605.1 Sediminispirochaetaceae bacterium
TTTTACATATTCAGTAAATACTTGTTTATATTGAAAATTATCGAGTCTAGTTCTATACTCATATAAAGATGTCGGCACTAAATGACCTGGAACAAATTCTGAGGGCGTACACCCAGAAAAAAAGTACCTCGACTATCTCGCAGGACAACCTCGAGCGGTATGCCGCCCACTGGGCGGGAGAGTTCCGGAAGACAAGACCGGATTTTACCGATTTTTCCACATACACTCCCAACAAGTACCACGACCTTCTGGAAGAGGCGGAGAAGGAGAACATCTGCAGTCTCACCAGGGACGAGTTCGGCATCCAGCAGATCGTCTATCTGCGCTATTTCCCCTATATGCTGCGGCATGTGTACGAAGAGGCGGAACAGCGGCCGGAGAGCTCCTTCCCCAGCGAAGATATCCTGGGGGAGACGATTCCCGACGCGGCCATTCACGTCGTGGAGATCAAGGAACAGTTCGTCCCCCTCCTCGATGATCTGAAGCAGAACCGCAGCACCATCTACCGTTTCCTGTTTCCCGAAGGGGTACGGTCGATGATCATCATCGGGGAGATCATCCAGGAGAAGCTCCTTCCGATGTGCATCATGAAGCTGCGGACCTATCTCTCGCTCCAGAAGAACTCGGAATACGCGGTCAACAAGATGTACGGTATTTTTCCCAAGAAAGAGCAGCTGGTGAAGGACCTGTTCTCCAACATCATGACCCAGCGGGACGTGGCCCTCAGAACACTGACCGATCCGGATGATTTTACCTTCCAGTTCTGGACCTATCTCTCCTCCTTCGTTCTGAGCGAGTACCGCGAGAAGGCGAACAAGCTTGACCGGGAGCACGGATTTTCCCAGGCCTGCCACCTGCTGGGACTTTACAGTCTCTACTACAAGGGACGGAAGAAGCGCCAGCGCGAGAAGGAACAGACCTTCCGGCAGATCGACCAGAACATGCGGAAGCCGCCCTACCTCTACACCTTCACTGACCTCTACAGTATGCGGGACAAGGTCGGCCTGCCGATTTCGAAGAAGATTTCCCAGCAGGAGCTGGCCGGTTATCTCGAGCGGCGGACCAAACGGAAGAAGGACGGTCCCGTTACGGATATCCTGCGCGTCATTACCAGCGACAAGGACGAGTTCTACGTACACAAGGAGCGGCTCCTGAACCTCGCCCTCCAGCGGGTACAGATATTCGCGCGGGAGGTGAGGGCCCAGTATTTAAAAGAATGGACCGACGCCCTCGGAGATTTAAAGAAGCTTCCCGTCATGAACAGCCGGGAATTGTTCCAGAATGATCTGTGGGCGCGGATCAAGGAGCAGGACCCGCTCCTGTCACGGGTACTGCGATACGACCTCATGTACATCTGCCTGAAGGAGACCAAGCCGTCCCGTGAGATATACATAGAGGCCAACCGGATCATCAATCAGAAGCAGCAGAAGCTCATTCCCATCGACGAGATCATGCGTCTTGATCCAAAGCGCATACAGCGGGACGCACGCACCTATCTGCCGCTCTGGAAGAGTATCCCCGTAGTCGGAGTCCTGGGCGTATTCTTCGGACGGATCTTCAAGAAGCTCATGCGGGGTGCCGCCGCGATCAAGGACCCCTCCGATCTCTATGCGTCCATGAAGCAGACATCCGAACGCGGAGAACGGAGAGGCCCGGAGGACCTCGAAGCATCAGCCCGCGGCATGCACTCTCCACAGGCGGAGGAATCCTTCGCGGCCCCGAGGGCTGGTGTAAAACGGCTTGGGACCTCTTCATCCAAGAGCTCGCGCTCCCGAACGGTCCATCAGCAGGTGGAGTTCAAAAAGGCGATCTACGAGCTGAAGAACCTCTACATCGGTCAGGACGGAGACATTCAGGAGAGTCTCGAGGAGCTGATCGAGGAGTGGAACCCTCTGGTAGACGGCAAGGCCAAACAGAACCTCGTGGAGGACGTCAATTCGGCGGTAAGGGACTTTCTGCGCAAGTTGAAGCGGAGCCTGATGGTAAAGCCCCCCGATGAGGCCCGTGTCAAGAATTTGAGCAAGCAGGTTGCCGATTACGAGGCATTCAAGCGGATCAAGCGCAAGGATTCGTTCCGTCGATACATCGAGTTATATATGATCAAACTCCTCAGTCTCAAGTAAAAAATCCCGATAACATTGACGTAGTATATAAATAAAACTATACTCTCTAAAATTCGGCAGGTACTGCAACTGCAGGAGGCAGTGATGAAAGGGTCGGCATTACATCTATCAGAGCGGAAGCAGCTGGTTTCCGAAAGCCCCATCAGAAAGCTGGTACCCTATGCCGATGCGGCCAGGGAGGCGGGACGCACCGTGTTCCACCTCAATATCGGACAGCCGGATATCCGCACTATACCCGCCATGCGGGAGGCTTACTCTCAGGCGCCCGAAGTGATCGGTTACGGTCCCAGCCAGGGGCTTCCCGAGCTGCGGACCAGATTCGCCGAGTACTACGCCGGCCACGGCGTACAGGTCAGCAAAGATCAGATTTTCATCACCAACGGCGGAAGCGAGGCGATTGTATTCGCTCTCATGGCGATAACCTCCCCCGGTGATGAGATCATAATCCCCGAGCCCTACTATGCGAATTACAACGGTTTCGCCGCCATGGTAGGAGTGAAGGTCGTTCCGGTGACCACATCCATACGGGAAGGCTTCCACCTGCCCGATGCCGCCGATTTCGAGAAAAAGATCGGTCCCCGCACGAGGGCCATCATGTTCAGCAATCCGGGGAACCCCACCGGCGCCGTTTTTTCCCGGGAGAAGCTGCGGGACCTGGTCGGCCTCGTGAAGAGTCATTCCCTCTTCCTGATTTCCGACGAAGTCTACCGTGAGTTCACCTATGGCGAGAAGAGGGCGGTCTCCATTCTCGAGTTCGAGGGTTTCGATGAGAATCTGATCGTGGTCGATTCGGTCTCGAAGCGTTACAGCGCCTGCGGGGCCAGAATCGGGACCATCGTGAGCCGGAATGAGGAGTTCCTCGATCTGGTGCTCCGCTTCGCCCAGGCC
>JBNGED010000397.1:0-3005 GCA_049975605.1 Sediminispirochaetaceae bacterium
GGTCCAGGGACTCCGGCGGGCCGGTTCGGTGGCACTGGACACATCTCTCGTGGGAGAAGGAGTGTTCGACGGCTACTGGGAGCTGAAGGTCAAATTGTGGGACTTCGCGGCGGGAGCCCTGATCGCTTCCGAGGCGGGCGCGAAGTACGCGTACCGGCACATCGGCGGGTCCAACTACAATATCGTGTGCGCGAATCAGGCTCTCTTTCCGGTCCTCATGGAGGCCCTGGCCGAAGTGGGAGACAGTTTCTTGATGGATTGATCTTCGGGGAATGCGCTGCCGGTAAAGCTTCGTACCTTATCGCTTCCGTGACAGCTCAAGACGTTCATTCTCCGGCAGCGATTCTTTTTTTCCATAGACCATGAGAGTAAGCGCCGGCCCGCTTTCGTTCTCCAGCATCACCGTTTCGGTATCGACGGTCACCCGAATGGTATTCTTCCTGAACCGGATGCGGAAGGAAAGGGTCGTCCAGGCCTCGGGGATGGCCGGATTGAGATGGAGCATGCCGCCGCGGACCCGCATGCCCCCGAAGCCCATCACGACCGACATCCAGGTGCCGGCCATGCTGGTGATGTGGCAGCCCTCCGCGGCTTCATTGTTGTAATCATCCAGATCGAGCCGCGAGGTGCGCAGGTAGAGCTTGTATGCCCTGGCATTGTCGCCGATCCGGGCTGCCAGGATGGAGTGGATGCAGGGAGAGAGGGATGACTCGTGGACCGTCCTGGCTTCGTAGTAATCGAAGTTCCGCCGGATGGTATCGGTGTCGTACTCCGGTTCGAAGAGGAAAATGCCCTGCAGTACGTCCGCCTGTTTGATGAAGGCCGAACGGAGGATGCGGTCCCATGACCAGTGCTGGTTGAGGGGCAGTTCGGCGGGATCGAGATCGGCGACGGTCTTCTGCTCCTTCTCGAGGTAGCCGTCCTGCTGCAGGAAAATCCGCCGCTCCTCATCGTAGGCCAGGTACATGTGGTCGATAATGTGCCGCCACTGTTTCGTCTCAAGCGCCTCGTCGAAGCTGATTCCGGCACGAAGCTTGTGGAAATCTTCGGGGGCTTCCTTTTTCACATAGTCGAGGGCTTCCTGAGTGTATTTCAGGCACCAGACAGCCAGGGTACTGGTGTACCAGTTGTTGTTCACGTTGTTCTCGTATTCGTTCGGTCCGGTAACCCCGTGCATAACGTAGCGTCCCCGGGGTTCGGACCAGTGGACCCGCTGGGCCCAGAAGCGGGCTACGGCGATCAGAACCTCCAGCCCGTAATCCGCAAGATACCGGTAATCGCCGGTGTAGCTGCAGTAGTAAAAAATGGCATAGGCAATAGCGCCGTTGCGGTGGATCTCTTCGAAGGTAATCTCCCACTCGTTGTGACACTCCTCGCCGTTCATGGTGACCATGGGATAGAGCGCCGCTCCTCCCGTGAAGCCGAGACGGGCGGCATTCTCGATTGCCTTCGGCAGGTGCCGGTATCGATAAAGCAGGAGTCTGCGGCCGACATCCGCCGGCGCGGTAGCCAGATAGAAAGGCAGACAGTACGCCTCAGTGTCCCAGTAGGTGCTGCCGCCGTATTTTTCCCCGGTGAATCCCTTCGGCCCGATGTTCAGCCGCTCATCGTCGCCTGTGTAGGTCTGGTAGAGCTGGAAAATGTTGAAGCGGATACCCTGCTGGGCGGCATCGTCCCCTTCGATAACGATATCCGCCTGACGCCAGCGCTCCTCCCAGGACTCCGCCTGTTCTTCGAGGAGCCCGGGGAAACCGACAGCTCCGGCTTCTTCCGCTGCCGCGGCGGCTGCCCGGCCGACCTCGCTTTTTTCATGATTCAGGGAAGAGGCAATCCCGGCATACTTGCAGATCTCGATGCGGTCCCCCGTGTCCGCCCTGACCCCGATGCTGTGGGCAGCATATTTCTCCCGCTCGGTGAAACCGGCACGCTCCCCGACCGGGACCCCGTTCTTCCAGACTTGAAAAACATAGGCGGTCCCCACGTGGAAATCCGTCTTCTTCGTAGCGGCAACGATGCAGCCGCCGTCCAGATGCGACTCGAGCCTCCTTCGTTCGACCTCCTGCCAGAATTTTTCCCCGTAGTTCGCGTCCTCATTGACCACGTCGGCATTAACGTAAGGCGTGAAGCTGAATCGGCCGCCTCCCTTCTCTACGAGTATGGAGTACCTTACGGAGCCCGTCTCGTGACGCTTCAGACTGAGAAAACGCTGAACGTTGACGTTGAGCTTCAAGCCCGGCCCTCCGGAGACGGTGAAGGAGCGCTCCAGGTAGCCCTCCCGCATGTGAAGAACTCTTCTGAACTTCTCCACCTTCCATTCAGCGAGGTCGAGCTGTACTCCGTCGATTTCGATATCGATGCCGATCCAGTTCGGAGCGTTCAGCACCTTGGCAAAATATTGGGGATATCCGTTCTTCCACCAGCCGACGCGGGTCTTGTCGGGATAATAGATGCCCCCCACGTAACTGCCCTGCATGGTCTGACCGGAGTACCGCTCCTCGAAATTGGCCCGCTGTCCGATGCGGCCGTTGCCGATACTGAAGATACTCTCCGAAGCCCGGTTCAATTCCGGGTGAAAATTTTCTTCGATGATGTTCCACGGATCATGTTTCAGGTAGCTTTTCATGTGTCCCGCTCCTTGGGTGCCGGCAAATTTTTTTGATATTATCCCGGATTAGAAATTCTTCATGTCAGGTCGCGGGCACCGTAGGCCTCTATCATCCGGTACGGGTAGCCCTGTTCGATCTGGCTGACCGTATCGAGCCGTCTCGTTTCTTCCTCCGACAGCTCCATATCCGCGGCGCCGAGATTGTCCTGCAGCTGGACCATGGTTCGGGCGCCGACGATGATCGAGGCCACCTCGGGCTTTGCCAGCAGCCATGCCAGAGCAATCTGAGAATAGCTGGCGCCCCGGGCTTCGGCGATCTCGCCGACTTCATCAAGGATTTCCCAATTGTGTTCTATAGAGCGGCGCTGCCAGGCCTCTTCGGCGTGGTTCGGCGTGATGG
>JBNGED010000398.1:0-3004 GCA_049975605.1 Sediminispirochaetaceae bacterium
CAGGAATGAAGACCCGGCGCTCGCCCCTGTGAAGACCGGGAACAATGAATGAGGCCGTCTCGATAATGGCAAGAGGGACTCCGCAAATGACCGCGCACATGGTTACCATTCGCAGGTATGCCACGAACTTCTCCTGAGGTCTGAGATAGACCACCTCGATACCCATCTCACGCGGATACCGCAGCAGTTCGGCGAGTACTCTGTCACCCAGTATGAAAAAGATCACCGCGATGAGCCCGATCAGGACGGCGGTGACCAGGATTTTTCTTCTCAGAATCTCGAGATGGTCCCAGAAGGTCCCGATATCCGAATTACTCTTCCTTCTCCTTTCCATTCTCCTCCGTCGAATCCAGCTCCTCGGAGATGTTCTTCATCTCGTGTTTGAAGATCTTCAGGGATCTGGCCAGAGAACGGGCCGCGTCCGGAAGCTTCTTGGCACCGAAGAGCAGGAAAAAGAGCACCAGTACAACGATGATTTCGGTGGCGCCGATGTGCATTGCATTAACCTCCTGATTCAATTATTCTTCAACGATAGCCGGTATGCAAATCCCGGGGCACTTTTTTATGAGGAGCGTAGACACCAATGACCCGCAATGAAAAGATGATTCTCGTACTGACTTCGGGATCCCATTTTTTTACCCATTTCGCCATGCTCTCCTTCCCTGCCATGGTGATGCCTCTAAGCCGTGACCTGGGTCTTCCGATCTCGGAGGTTGTCAATCTCAGCTTCTGGATGTACTTCCTCTACGGCGTGCTGGCCGCCGGCTGGGGCTGGATGAGCGATCACTGGGGGCACAAGCCCGCCATGGGTACCGGGATGCTGATCGCCGGGGCCGGACTTATTCTGGCCGGAACCAATCCGTCACTGAGTATGCTCTCGGCTTCCTTCGCTCTGGTGGGGGTTGGCTGCGGATCATATCATCCCGCCGGAACCGCCCTGGCAACACAGGGGATCAAGGAGAGGGGCCGGGCCCTCGGTATCGTCGGGATCTGGGGGAACGTGGGTATGGCCATGGTGCCGTTCACCGTCGGCATGTTCAACTTCCTGATCGGGTGGCGGGGAGGCCTCGTGATTGTCGGCCTGATAGGACTCCTGATCGGTGTCAGCACCTTTTTCGCTCCCTTCCACATCGAGAAGGGCAGCGACCGGATGCAGACCGAAGCCCTCGACGACCGGACCGCCCGCAGGCTCTTTCTCCTCTTCGCGGTGGTCCTCATCTTCAGCGGCACCCTCTTCCGCAGCTTCAGCCTGATCCTGCCGGCCTTCCTGGAATTCCGCCTGGGGAACATCAGCGCCCAGGCCCAGAGATGGATCTCCGACAACATCGTCCTGCTCGAGGACAGCACCGCCTTCAACACCCTCACGGCAAATATCGTGGCGACCTTCGTGTACCTTGTCGGCATCGTAGGTCAGGCCGTCGGAGGCCGGGCCGCCGACCGGTACAGATTGAACAATGCCTATCTCATGTTCTTCGTGATATCCCTGCCCTTCCTCGTCGGCACCGTCTTCCTGCAGAACTGGCTCCTCATCCCGGCCACCGGCCTCTTCGTGCTCTTCCTGCTGGGAATGCAGCCCATCGAGAACAGCCTGGTGGCCTTCCTGACCCCCGCCCGGTGGCGTTCAATCGGCTTCGGGCTCAAGTTCACCCTGGTCTTCGGGGCCGGTTCCTTCGGGGTCAAGATCGTGAGTCTCGTGGAAAAACAGGCCGGAATGGAAGCGGTGATGTATCTGATCCTGGCCCTTCTCATACTGGTGATCATCTCCGCGGGCATCCTGGTCTTCGCCAGCCGCAAGATCGCGATCCGGCACTTTCACTCCGAGTGACGGCGGAGCGGGGCGCGGCCCCCGCTGCCCATCCGCCGATCGTCACCGGTTCCGCCCCGCTATGTTGACAATTATTATCAGATTTAACTATCTTATGAGTATGAAGATCACCATCGAGTACATGGGCTTTTTCAGGATCGAGAACGTCCCCAGCCGCTCGGAGCTGGAAGTTGAAGGCGGCACCACCGTGACCGATCTTCTCGACGATCTTCAGGTAAAAAAAGAATCCCGCATATACATGATACCCCTGATCAATCGTCAGCGCCGGGGCTTTGAAACGCCCCTTGGCGACGGGGACCATCTGTTTCTCTACTTTCCGGTCGGCGGCGGGTGAAATACTGATATGCACGCCGGCGTGCACTTGGTCCGCCAAAGGCTCCGGCTGATCTTCTACCGCAGAGAGTAGTCTATCCTCACCAATGTCGAAAGCTCCCCATCTATGGACTCTTCGATGGGAAAAATCGACTGCACCAGTCTCACGGCATCACGGTCGAGGATGGTGCTGCCGGAGGGCTGGTAGAGCGTGCAGTCCCGCAGGCGTCCGTCGGGATCGACAGCCAGCCGCAGCTCCACCGCCCCTTCCTCGCCCCGCCTCCGTGCAGCCTCGGGATACCGCTTTCGATCCTCGATCAGCTCACGGATCAGGCGCTGAAGATTCTCTTCGATTATCACGGCATGCGCAGCTTCGGCCGGAACATCCCGGGGTGGAGCCCGGGATGAACCCCGACCTACGGCAAATGGATTGTTTTCTCCCGCCGGTCCCGTGCCCGCTGTTTCCTCGCCGGCATCGAATCGATCCGCTTCCCGGGCGGGCTTCCGCACTGCCTCCTCAGGCTTTGAAGGATCTGCCGGGGTCGCACCCTCCGATCCCCCCGGAAGCTCCGGAAAGAACGCAGGAACTGCCGAAGTCACAGGGGTAATGTCCGGCTCCGGCTCCCTGGATGAGGCCGCCTCCGGCGCCTGGGATTCAGCCGGCTGGAGCCGATGCAGCTGCACGTACGTCGTGAGGGCCGGTCCGGCTTCATGATACGTGACTGATCTCTGGACCGGACCGGCCGTATGGATGAGCAGAAGTATCCCCGCATGTAAAAGCAGAGAAACACACAGTGGGATTATGAGTCCCTTCTTTATCAGCCGGGTCCGGCTCATCATCTTCCTCATATAACAGTACCGCAGACC
>JBNGED010000399.1:0-541 GCA_049975605.1 Sediminispirochaetaceae bacterium
CCCTCAAGGAGCAGGTACAGAAGGGCAAGTCCCGGGTGGACAAGAACCGGGAAGTCATTCAGACAATCGCGGAAAAGACCGACGATATACAGTCTTTCATTGCAACGATCAATTCCATCGCCGCTCAGACGAATCTTCTGGCCATGAACGCGGCCATAGAAGCGGCCCATGCTGGAGACGCCGGACGCGGGTTCAGCGTGGTAGCGGACGAGGTACGGAAGCTCTCCAGCAACACTTCCGAAAACGCGCGCAACATCAGGGAAAATCTCATGGCCGTAGTTACGAGTATCAACGAGGCGCAGGAAATATCATCGGCGGTATCGAGCGCTTTTCAGGAGATGCTCACGGGGATTGAAGACTTCGCCGAGGGTGTCTCGGAGGTAACCAACGGCCTTATAGAGATATCCGCCGGAACTGAACAGGTGGACAAGGCCCTTTCCGAACTGGTGTCCAGCACCGGCGAAGTGAATGAATCGGCGGCCAGCATTACCGACAGCACAGGTACGATTTTCGATTCAATCCGCAAGGTAACCAACCTGTC
>JBNGED010000399.1:551-2720 GCA_049975605.1 Sediminispirochaetaceae bacterium
GAAGAGAACCGTGAGTACATTGCTCACATCGAACAGCAGATGGTCGAATCGGATGCAGTGGCACACCAGTTCGCCGAGATTTGTGAGGCGAGCAACCGTGATATCGAGTCCCTGCTCGAACAGGTGAAGCGGTATACCATCACCGATTTCGGGGCCATGACGAGCGCTGACGGCCAGCCCCTGATCCTCTGGAATGCCTATCGTAAGAGAATACCGCCGCGTCCTGATGATCCGCAGAAGTATTCTGAACTCGACAAGCAGCACTGGTACGAGGAGGAATTCGCCGCATTCAACGTCGAGAAGGCCAGACCGATTGAATCTCCCTGTGACGGTCCCTCCGGCAAACTGGTCGCGGTCTTCGTTCCCAGCGATTATCCTTACTACGCAGCCTACGAGCGCGGTCTGCACAAGGTGGCGGACCTGCTCTCGATGCAGGTGGAAGTCATCAAGGGAGGCGGCTGGGGCGGTAAAGGCCAGCAGAATTTCTTCGATACCGCCATAAAGGGCCGGTATGACATGATCGTTGTGGCTCCCGCGGACCGGCAGGCCCTGGAGGGCCAGGTACACGGTGCCTACTCGAAGGGGATCCCCGTTATCGTCTCACAGGCCGCTCCTACCGGGGAGACGTTCCGGTACATACTGAGCTATACCGGATTCGACGACTGGGGGACCCACCGGATTTTCGCACGTCACTTCGCGGACCGCCTGAACAAACAGGGAGGATACGCGGTAGCCGGGCATCAGACCGGCGGCGCGATGCACTACGCCCGTTCCTACGGATTCGCAACCGAGCTTACCGAATATGCTCCGGACCTGAAGCTCCTGGACCTGCAGCCGACGGATGTGGATGAGCAGAAGACCTATGAACTGGTGAGGGGCTGGCTGAATACATACGGCAAGGAATTGAACGGAATCTTCGTAGCGGACAGCCTGGATGCCCTGAAGGGAGCGGTAGAGGCCGTATCAGAAGCGGGACGCGGCGACATTCTGGTCTATACAACCGGGAACAACTCCTACTCCCTCGATATGGTCAAGGAGGGCAGGTGTCATGGAATCAGATGGGAATCCGCGGAGGCGGATGGAGCGCTTCCAATCGAGACGGCGGCAAGCTGGTTCAGCGGACTGGTTATCGAACCAGTCAGGTTCCTGCCGATGCATACCATAACGCAGCAGGATGTCGATGAGTATTATCCGCCCCAGTGGTAGGTACCCCGGGAGGTGCTGTATGTTTGAAATGTTCATTGAAGCCGAAGCAGGTTCGTGCGACAAACACGACTACGATGAGAAGACTATGAAATACAGGGGCTGCAGAACGGCGGTTGCGCCCTTTCCCTATCCGTACGGATTCATTCTGGGGACCCTCACGGAAGAGGAGGACGGCGTGGACTGTTATCTGATCACCGATGAGACCCCGTCGGCTGGTTCGACCGTGCAGTGTGAACCGGTCGGTCTCCTGGAGTTCTTCGAAGGAGATGAGACGGACCACAAGGTACTGGCTGTGCCTGTGAACTCGAGGGAGGAGATAGACGCACGGGTCCGCAGTACCCTGGAGAAGTTTATCTACACGATATGGACGAAGTTCCCTGACGTTCAGGTCCGGGTGGGCAGTCTTCTGCCGAAGCAGTCCGCCCTGGAGTACATCGAGAAATACCGGACCTGATTATTCGCGGTATGAATGCTCTCTCCCGGCCGATATAACCTGCGTTCGGAGAACAGCCCTCCTTCGGCAGCAGCCGTGAGGGCAGCGGCAGATGATTCTGATCGGACAGGAAAACCTACTCATCTGATAAAGTTTGATATCGTAAAAAATATCCTCTAGACTTACAGATCATGGACCAGGGGGGATCGATATGAGTAGAACTTTGTATCGAAGGGTCTGGGCAGGTGTTATTCTGCTCTGCATGGTGGTTCCGGTAGTTTCAGCCGCCGAAGCGGACATCAACGTGGCGGTGGTTGAGTTCGAGGAGAAGAACAGCATCGGCCTGGAGAACGCCGGCCGGATCGTGGCCGAGTGGACCGTCACCGAGATGAAAAAAATCGGCAAGTTCCAGATCCAGGAGCGGCTTCTTATGAACAAGGTCCTCGAAGAGCAGAACCTGATGCTGTCCGGGGTAATTGACAGCTCCCAGGCGGTGGAGATCGGGCAGCTCTACGGGGTCGAAGCCATCG
>JBNGED010000399.1:2730-2993 GCA_049975605.1 Sediminispirochaetaceae bacterium
TCGTTACCGGGTCGGTCATGAAGGTGGGAGAGGTCATATCGGTTACCGGCAGGATCATCAACGTGGAGAACGGCGAAGTCCTGAAGACCGCTTCGGTGAAAACAGGAGACCTCCTCGAGCTGGAGACCGAGATAATCGTTCTGGCCAACGCCCTCTGCGACATAAGCCGGACCCAGTGGGAGGTGAGAACGGACATCGCCCGCCGCAAGATCGGCCGGCTCGACGTGGGCACAGGGGTCGCATATGTGTACGACAATGTCGAC
>JBNGED010000400.1:0-2991 GCA_049975605.1 Sediminispirochaetaceae bacterium
CGGTGGTGTGAGAGGACGGCGGGCGTGAGCCCGCCTCCTACTCGATGCCCAGCGAAGCGGAGCTTCAATACAGGCCGATCTCGCGGACGTCGATGCGGGCGCTGAACTCCTCCTTGGCGGCGACAACCGCGATGCTGGTCACTCTGTTCAGCTTCGGCGTGTTGAAGGGGGTCAGCTGACCCTCAAAAGCCGACCAGGGGATCCGGGCTTCGCCCCATTCCACAGAGTTGGGCAGCGGTGCGGCGAAGTGGGCCCAGGGTAAGCGGTTCTGGCTGGTACGCATGTGAAGGTAGTAGCTTCCTTCCGGAGTAGTCCGGTATTTTATTCGAATCCCGTTGAATTCGGAAGCGTCGAAACTCCCCCGGCCCTCTCCGAGCATCAGGCGGACCTGAATGAATCCGCCGTTGTTCTCCAGGGAGACCGATCCCTCCATGCGGAGGAAGAAGGTGTCGTCCTCCTGCCGAAGGCGTACGTCCATGTCCGATCTGCCGCCCATCACCCGGTCTGTAAATCCCTGCCATTCGGTCCCGATTGCCGACACACCGTTCCCGTCCGAGAAGTCGTCGAGCAGCAGTTCTTCCGCCATAAGCGCTCCCGCGAATGCAAGCGACAGCAGCACCATGCATCCGATTATTTGTATTGTCTTCACTCTAATAACATACTAATTTTATAGGGAAAATACGAATTTTTCGGAAAGGATAAGGAGGCCGATATGAAAAAAATCGAACCCGGCCCCGGACAGGAATCGGTGTGGGAGTATCCCCGGCCGCCGAGGCTGGAGAAAACATCCAGACACCTGCGGGTGGAATTCAATGGAGTGGTTGTCGCCGAGTCTTCATCGGCCTACCGGGTATTGGAGACCAGTCATCCCCCGACGTACTATTTTCCGCCGGAGGATGTCAGAATCGACCTGTTGAAGCCGGTCAAAGGTCAGACCCTGTGCGAATGGAAGGGGGCTGCTTCATATTTCGATCTGGAGGTGAACGGAAGGCGGGCCGGCCGTTCGGTCTGGACCTATAGACAGCCGAACGGGTCCTTCGTTCCGATTGCCGGATACTATTGCTTCTATGCGTCTCTCATGGATGCCTGTTACGTGGACGGCGAGCTGGTGGAAGCGCAGGAAGGTGACTACTACGGCGGATGGATTACAAAGGACATAGTGGGCCCTTTTAAAGGCGCAGACGGCACCAGGTTCTGGTAATGTTGCATCCTGCCGACCGGCACGGAGCGGGACCACAGCATGCCCGCGGCGTGAACAGAGCAGCCCCGACAGAATTCAATCCTCGTCAGGCTTAGCCAGAGAGACCGCTTCCTCCCCCCGGTTGACGATGACCGAACGGATGATGGTTGCCGCCGCGTCGGGTCTGCCCAGATTAGCCGCGGCGGTCTTGATCCGCTGCAGGTATTCGGGATGAGTGAGTAACTTCTCGACCTTGTACCTTACGGTGGCAAGCGAAGTCGGCATGACCGCGGCGCCGTGCTCGAGGAGGTACATGGCGTTCGAGACTTCCTGACCCGGGATGGGGTTGGTGAGCATCAACGGCAGACCGATGGCAAGGCTCTCGGCGGTGGTCAGCCCTCCCGGCTTGGTGATAAATATATCCGCAGCTGCCATCCAGGCATGGATTTCATCTGTGTAGCCGAGGACGGTGAATCGAGGGTTGGACGTATTGTTTTTTTTAATAAAGCTGCGCACAGTAGACTGAAGCTTCCTGTTTTTCCCGCAGAGGACGACAACCTGACAGCTTGCCCGAATCTGAAGAAGCGGGTTCAGAATCGTGTTCACTGGAACAACGCCGAAGGCTCCCGCTGCCAATAGTATAACGGGAAGATCGGGGTCCAGTCCGAGTTGAGTCCGCGCTTCCCCGGAGTCTTTTTTTTCAGAAAATTGAGGGGCCACCGGTATCCCCGAAACGGTGATCCTGTCCGGCGGGATACTGTAGGAGACCAGCTGCTGGCGTTCCTCTTCGTGGGCTACGAAATAACGGTGAAAATTCCGCACCAGCCATGTGGCGTGAGCGTAGAAGTCGGTAACTACGACCGAATGGTGAGCGTCGAGCTTCCCCCTGCGAATCAGGGTGGCGGTCACAGCCGCCGGAACGAAGTGGGTGTTGATGATGAAGTCGGGATTGAAGCCGATGATCTCCTTCACCAGGGGCTGAGCGTTGATCCGTTCGAACCACTCCCGGAGATTCTGGTTCCTCCAGGGGACGTCGGACCGTTCGAAGGCCCAGCCCCAGAGGGTCGGGGCGTTCTTCACCGTCTCGATATAGTATTTGGAATAGATGGTCCTGAAACTCTCGGTGGTGTAGTCAAGGCTGTCAATCATCCGGATATTCCCCTCGGGGACGATCTGCTGTGCGGCAGCTTCCAGAGCACGGGCGGCCTGATTATGCCCCTGCCCGGAACCGGCGGAGAGTATGAGAATCCGTGGCTGTGCATTCATGCGGACATCCTACCACAGGCACCGGCAAAGAACAATTCGGTTCTCATTCAATGGTGAATGGGGGCCCTTCTCAGAAAATCGAAAAAATTTCTTCGATTTATAAGATAATTTTGAAATTTATGTGTAATTTTGGTAAAAATTTTTATTTACAGCCCGGCGGATCGCCTGTACTATATTGGTGGTGAATCAAACACGACAGAATGAATGGATCTCAAAGCTGAAACTGAAACAGAAGTTTCTGCTCTCATTTATACTCCTGACCATCTTCTCCTACGGCATCCTGTATTCGATTGTCTACATGAATTACTTCAATGTCATAATCAAGCAGCGGGAGCTCTCGACAGGACAGCTGCTTGCAGCAATGGAGATAAGCCTCGACGTATTCTACAACGAGCTCTTCACGCTCTCCAATGCTATCTCAATAAATCCGCTTGTCAGCTCACTCTTCTTTGAAACAATCGAAGCAAGCCCCGAAGTTGAAAGCGACATTGTCCGCAAGCTCGAATACAAGCTCGCCAACCGGCCCTACATGCAGGGTATACGGC
>JBNGED010000401.1:0-2971 GCA_049975605.1 Sediminispirochaetaceae bacterium
ATCCTACATTATCGCTATCGACCAGGGTACCAGTTCCACCAAGGCGGTCATCTTTGACTCCCGCGCATCGATAACGGTGAAAACATCAGCGCCCCTCGAATCTTTTTTTCCCCATGAAGGTTTCGTCGAACAGGACCCGGGGGCAATCATATCCTCGGTGCGGGAAGCGGTAACCGAATGCCTGTCGGTCTTCAGGAAAGATCATCCGGACGGCGCTATCGCGACTGCAGGAATCTCAAATCAGCGGGAGACCTTTCTGCTGTGGGACCGGAATGGAGAACCGATAACAAATGCGGTAGTATGGCAGTGTAAACGCTCGATTTCTATCTGTGAAGAATTGAAACAGAACGGTTATGAAGAGTGGATAAAAAGCAGGACCGGGCTCCTGATCGATCCCTACTTTTCAGCTACCAAGCTTATCTGGCTCTACCGGAACGATCCGGCTGTCCGCGAGAAGATCGACTCCGGAGAAGCCTATTTCGGCACCATAGACACATGGCTGCTTTACAATCTCACATCCGGCAAGGTGTATAAGACTGATCACACCAATGCCTCCCGAACGATGCTGTTCAACCTTACGAATCTCGAGTGGGACCGGGATATACTGCGGGAATATTCACTGTCCAATCTCAATCTTCCCGAGATTTCCCCTTCTTCGTCACTGTTCGGTGCTACCGATCTGTTCGGGGCCCTTCCCGGCAAGGTGCTGGTCGAATCCATGATCGGAGACTCTCAGTCGGCCGCCTTTGGGGAAAACATCTTCCACAAGGGCGATGTGAAGGCAACCCTGGGAACAGGCTCTTCGGTGCTGATAAACGTCGGCAGCAATCCGGCTGTCTCTTCCACCGGCATGGTGTCCACCGTCTGTTTCAGCACCGGCGATCGGCTGGATTACGGACTGGAGGGTATTATCGTCAGCTGCGGTTCTACAATCACATGGCTGAAGTCGCAGCTCCGTCTCTTCGAAGATGAGCAGGAACTCTCCGCAAGCGCAGCCGCTCTCCAGGGTAATAACGGAGTGTATTTTATTCCGGCCTTCTCGGGAATAGGGGCTCCCCACTGGAAGATGGATGCCCGGGCCGCCATCATGGGCCTCACCTTCGGAACCGGTTACCGGGAGGTGGCCCGGGCGGCCCTCGAATCGATCGGGTATCAGCTGAAGGATGTCCTCGTTGCGATGCAGGCGGACAGTAATGTCGCCTTTCAGAGCGTTAGACTGGACGGCGGCATCATTCAGAACGTTTTTGTTATGCAGCACATTGCCAACCTCCTCGAAATACCCGTCGCCACTATCGGTATGCAGGAAGTCTCCGCGCTTGGAGCGGCTTTTCTGGCCGGCTTGTCGCATTCCGTTTTTTCAGATATAGAAAAATTGTCGGAACTTCACACAGGGAAGAGCATGTTCTATCCTGACGATGGAGTCGCTCAGACACGGAGCGCATATCTCGGCTGGAAGAATTATCTGGAGCGATTGCTGTAAAATCATGCTTGCGGAACAGAGAAGAATCAAGATCCTTGAACTCATACGTGAAGAGGGCAGCGCCAAAGTAAAGGAGCTGAGCGCCCTGTTCTCTGTCTCGAGCCAGACAATCCGGCAGGACCTTGAGATTCTGTCACGGAGTGAACCGATAGTGCGGGATTACGGCGGAGCCTATCTCAAGTCGATACCCCGGCAGGTCCTGAGTCTCACCCTGCAGCACAGCGAAAACATGGACATAAAGAAGATCATCGCACGGGAAGCGGTCCGTCACGTCCACGATCGCGAATCGCTGATTCTCGACTGCGGATCGACTGTGACTGAAATAGCCAGGCTCCTCACACAGAAGGCGGAATTGAAGATCATAACGAACGCCCTCAACATCGCCCTCATCATCGGCTCTATTCCCGGATTTGAACTCCTGGTGAGCGGTGGAATGTTCAAACCTCCGACCCTGAGCCTGACAGGCGAAAAGGCGGAAGAATTTTTCACCCAGATACATGTGGACACTCTCTTCCTTGCAACAGGAGGAATTTCCAATGACTACCATCTCACCTACCCAGGTCTCAATGACCTTCCGATTAAACGTGCCATGCTCAAGGCCGCCGGAAGGACCTTTCTAGTAGCCGATTCTACCAAATTTCACAAACCTTCACTGCTGAGCCTGGGAAGTATCGATATGGTAGACGCCCTGATAACGGATGAAGGCATCAATGTTGAAGATGCAAAAAAAATCGAAGATCTTGGTGTGGAAATAATCATCGCACGCGCGAATAAACTGGAGGCATAACAATGGCGAAGAAGTTCTTTGTGGTCGGCAGCATCAATATGGACCTGTCAGCAACGGTGGAAAGATTTCCCGTTCCGGGAGAGACCGTTCTCGGCAACTCGTTCTTTACCTCGCCCGGAGGAAAAGGGGGCAATCAGGCCTGTGCTCTGGGCCGACTCGGAGCGGACGTCCATATGGTAGGCAAGATAGGCGATGACCAGTTCGGCAGAGAGTATCTGAAACACTTCGAACATGAGGGTATACATCTCGAATATATAGAGACTATCTCTTCGGTATCCACCGGAATAGCGGTTATCGAGGTTGCTCTGAACGGGGAGAACCGTATCGTTATTATACCCGGCGCCAACGCAGAGCTTGATACCGAACAGGTCGACAGGGTCGCCGGTGAGTTCGATACCGACAGCATCGTTCTGCTTCAGCTCGAGATTCCGATCCCTACTGTGCTATATACTTTAAAAGAAGCCAAAGCCCGCGGAGCGGTTACAATTCTCGATCCGGCCCCTGCAGTAAAGCTTCCGGAGGAGCTGTTTCAGTATGTTGATTACCTGACACCCAATACGACCGAGATGGCAGTCGTTTCAGAAATGGATACCGAAGAAGAAAAACAGCTGCAGGCAGCTGCATCGAAGATGCTCGATAGAGGAGTCGGTACACTTATTGTGAAGCAGGGCGCCCGCGGCGCGGATATTTTCGCCGGCGCCTCC
>JBNGED010000402.1:0-2965 GCA_049975605.1 Sediminispirochaetaceae bacterium
GTGAAGAGGAGACCATGATCCCCGATGTACAGGGAATGGAGCTGGCCAACGCGATCATTGAACTACAGGACAAAGGACTCTACGCTACCGTGCAGCTGCGGTACTCGGAAAGATTATCGGACAAGGGGACCGTAATCGGGCAGGACCCGAAGGCGGGCGCGGTTGTGAAGGCCAAGAGCGAGGTCCTCCTGCGGGTGAGCAAAGGCGCGGCCGTGGAGAAGCTCGACAACTATGTCGGCTGGAATATCATCGAGCTCGAGAGTCACCTGAGGAGCCTTGAATCCGTTCTGGGGCCGATTCTCACCTTGCAGAAGCCGTACATCCGGGTATTCGAAGATTCTCCTCCGGGAACAATACTCGAGCAGAAGCCTGCTCCCGGAACGGAGCTGACCGTACTTACGGAACTGCAGCTGGTAGTGAGCAAAGGACCGGAAGGACAGGTTACCGTAGTCGGCGATTATACCGGAATGGACTGGCGGACAGCTCTCAACAGTGTTGCCGCGAGGGGCGTGCCGTTCATATTCACCGTTACACGGGGTGAAGAGGGAGAGGGGGACCCCGGTACCATTGTATCCCAGACCCCGGAACCGGACAGTGAAGTACCTGTCGATACCCTCAGGCAGCTGCTTCTGCGGGCACCCGAAGACCTGGAGGAGGATTATCAGTTCGGAATTATCGAGCGGGACCTTCCCGAGTATCCGGTACCCGTCCCGATCGAAGTGGAACGGATCACCTCGATGGGGGAGGTGGAGCTTGTCCTCGCATTTGAACACAGCGGCGGACTGCTGACGGTCCCCTATGTGGAGGAGAACGGAACGACTCTTGTTGTTCGTGTAGATAATGAAGACATCGTCAGACTGCGGGTCGTAAAACAGCCGCTGGAATGAGAAGCGCTGAGAAGGAGTTTTACAGACGGTGAAATTATCCGCGAATATTGACAGAGCGGGCTAATTAATCTAATTTTAACTGAACGCGAGCGTGGTGAAGTGGTATCACGGAAGCTTCCCAAGCTTCAATTGCGGGTTCAATTCCCGTCGCTCGCTATTCCTTGATTATGCGTCTCCGAACCGGCCCTCCGACCGCTATCTCACTCCATTTTTTTTAATAAAAACACGCCTTGTCTGATGGTTCTCTTCGTTTTCCACGTAACATTGTATTTTTAAACGAAAATTATGTCTCCGAAATTTATTTGATTGTAAATATATTAACAATATGTTATAAATATAACATAAACAAATAGAATCAAGGAGATAGTATGGAAGTATTTGGTTGGTTGGCCCTTTTGCCCCCCCTGCTTGCTATTGTACTCGCGATCTGGACGAGGCAGGTGATAGTATCCCTCTTCCTGGGGATCTGGACCGGGGCGACGATTATCAACGGCTGGAATCCCCTTACGGGATTGCTGGATTCATTTTCAAAGTATCTGATAGGAAGTTCTCTCGCCGACAGCTGGAATATCGGAATCATCGTGTTCTGTCTGGTGATCGGGGGAATGGTCGGAGTAATCGGTAAGCTCGGCGGTACGAAGGCCATCGCCGAAGCCGTAGTACGGAAGGCAAAGTCTTCAAGAACAACTCTCTTCTCGACCGCGCTGCTTGGAGTCATCATGTTCTTCGACGATTATGCGAATACGATGATCGTAGGCAACACCATGCGGCCGATCACCGATCATGAGAAGATCTCCCGGGAAAAACTTTCCTACATCGTCGATTCGACGGCGGCTCCCGTAAGTTCCATGGCGCCTGTTTCTACATGGATTGCCATGGAGCTCGGACTGATCGCCGCCGGTCTTCAGAGCATCAACGTGGAGGGGAACGCCCTCCTGGTCTTCTTTCAGACCGTCCCGTTCCGCTTCTATTCAATTTTCGCGCTGGTCCTGGTGTTCACGCTTATTTTTACAAAAAAAGATTTCAGTCTGATGTACAAGGCCGAACTGCGGGCCCGGACGACCGGACAGGTGGTGGAACCCGGAACGAGCCCCCTGATCGTGGAGGACAAAGACATACTTCCGGATGAAAACGTCGCCGGTTCCGTCTGGGATGCGGTGATACCCATCGGTATTTTCATACTGGTGACGGTCTTCGGTCTCTATTACAACGGCTACGAGGAGGGCAAGACCGTCATTCAGGCCTTCGGTGATGCCGATGCTTCCGTGGTGCTCACATGGTCCGCCTTCATCGGTTCGATCGTCGCGATCGCGATGGGTCTGATCAAGAGAGTATTTTCCCTGAAATCGGCGATGGACGCCTGGGTCGGCGGAATAAAGTCCATGATGATCGCAGTGATTATTCTCTCCCTCGCCTTCGCGTTGAAGAGCGTGATTTCCGAGATGCAGCTCGCCGAATGGCTGGTGGCCGTGACCGGGGGAATTCTTTCCGGTAAAATCCTGCCTCTGATCGTGTTCATTGTCGCGATGCTGATAGCCTTCGCTACAGGTACGTCATGGGGAACCAACTCCATCCTCATGCCGCTGGTAATTCCCATTGCCGCCGGAGTGTCAGGAGTCGAAGGCGTACTGACGCCGACAATTATCGCGTCGATCGGCGCCGTGCTTACAGGGGCGGTCTTCGGCGATCACTGTTCGCCCATATCGGACACCACAATTCTTTCATCCATGGCCTCGGGTGCGGACCATATATCCCATGTAAGAACCCAGATTCCGTACGCATTGACCGCGGCCCTTGTCGCCGGTCTGGTGGGGTTCGTTCCGGCCGGATTCGGGCTGCCGGCATGGCTGCTGCTGCTGGTCGGTACGGGGGTGATCATCCTTATCGTACGAATTTTTGGAAAACGCGTTGAAGACGAACCGGCGGTTACAACCTAGGTAATTCTTCAGTACAGGAGGCCGAACCCGCTTAAGCCGATTCGGCCTCTTTTTTTCCCAGCGGAGCGGCAGAGTGGAGCTGAGAAATATCCTCGTCCTTCAGGTTTTTTTCAGCACAGTAAATTCTGGACAATTGTGGAT
>JBNGED010000403.1:0-2958 GCA_049975605.1 Sediminispirochaetaceae bacterium
TAGTTAAAATAGGTAATCGAGTCCACCGTCAGGCGGCCTCATCCCTTCGCCTGTCGTTCTTTCGGGGCGCGTAGGAGTTGCGGAGGTAGTAGATGCCTGAATCGATGGTACCCTTGGGAACGTTAAGCACTTCGGAAATCTCCCGGTTGGTGGGGTGTACATGGATCTGCTGTACCCTGGCGGTAGAGCGGGCGAGCTTCTCCCTGGTCCGGAGAAGTTGTGACTCCAGGATCCTGCGCATTTCAGGGTTGGAGCATTGCCGAAGCTGGATCTGGAGCACATGATAGTGGTAAAAGTAACGGTTCCGATAACGCCGGGCGGCCT
Organism: Sediminispirochaetaceae bacterium; assembly: GCA_049975605.1. Taxonomy (GTDB): domain Bacteria; phylum Spirochaetota; class Spirochaetia; order DSM-16054; family Sediminispirochaetaceae; genus DSBN01. Next base: position 325 of record JBNGED010000403.1, read on the forward strand.
CGAGACGCATGCGCCGCCGTTCGAGCCTGGCCTTCAATGCCATAACGCAGTTGAGAAACCAGCGGCGGTCTATATTCGTGATTGTGATGATCTCCTCCACCATGGCATGAGTGAGGTATTCGGATTCCCTGAGGGCGAGATAGATCATCCTCTTCCTTGAAGTGGCGTTGAGCCGGATATGACCGGTGTCGGCCTCCTCCGGTTCTTCGGCACAGCAGTCAGGCTGATACTGTGCCACCTCCCAGAATGAGCTGATGGAAAAGACGGTGCGGCTGAGTTTCTGCTTGTTGATCCTGCGTTTGTAGTGGAGAAGATGCCATCGCAGGCTGACGTAAAGGTAAGCCTCAAAGGGTCTGCCCTGATAGGTGAAGTTGTCGATAAGCCCCGTCAGCTTGGGATAGCAGTAACAGAAAAAGTCTCCCGCTTCGTCCTCGGAAAGGGTCCGGTTATTCTGAATGTATCTGTAGGAGGCCAGGGCGATCTCCCGTTCAAGCGCGGGCCTTCCTTCTCCTGTTTCTCGACAGGTCAGTACTCTTGATGTGAGCGGACTGCTTTTCATATCTCTCCTCCGAATAAATATGGTGAAAGAGAATATGCAGGTTCCATGCCGAGAATTGGGAGAAAAGGGAAGGATATTCTGGGAAAAAACACCCTCTATTTACATTTGATTACACGGATGGATGAGCACCCGCAGGAGTGGTAAGGGCGGAAAAAAATATATCTACTGAAGGATATTCCCGCAGTCGGTGCGGGTCGCGTCCTGGACGGCTTGAATTATGGCGGGAAGTACGGCTTCCAGGCTCTCCTTGTAGCTTCCTTTCCAGGAAAAACCGGCGGCCTTCGCGTGTCCGCCCCCGCCGAAGCCGAGGGCAATCCTGCCGACATCCACGTCCGCGTTGGATCTGAGCCCGACCGAACATTCTCCCGGCCGCTCCTCCCTGATGAAGACGATGGTCTCCGTCCCGAGGACGCCCTGCAGCTGCTGATAGAGGGAATCAGAATCGCGGTTCTCGATGCCGAACTGGTCCAGTTCGTCGAGGGTCTCATAAGTTATGATCAGTTTACCATCGCAGTAGGACCGGGTCCGCTCGAGGAGAACCCCCAGCAGCCGTTTGGATGCGAGGGAACGGCCGCCGTACATGCGCTGGTAGATCTCCTTGGGACTGGCCCCGAAGGCGGTCAGACGCCCGACTGCTTCGAAGACGTCCTGATTGTCCGCTTCGAGATGGCGGAAGAAACCGGTATCGGTTGCCAGCCCGAATAAAAGTATCTCCGCTTCCTCTTCAGTAGGTTCGTCACCAAATTCCTCGATGAGGTCCAGGATCATCATGGTCACCGAGGGCGCGGAGGGATCGATGTGCCGGACATCTCCGAATGGGGTGCCCGAAGAATGATGATCGATGACGACCGTCCTGAGCTTGAACGGCTCGATCTCATCGGCGAGGTATCCGATGCGTTCGAGGGTGGAACAGTCGACCACTACGACGATGGTTCTTGCGGGATCTATCTGATCGGGAATGTGCGGGGCGAACTCGTCTCTCCACGGTTCGAGTTCCACCCGCTGGAAGGGCCCCGGCGAGATGAGATGGACATGCTTCCCCCGGCGGGCGAGGAAGCGGCCCAGTCCGAGCTGGGAACCGATGCAATCGCCGTCCGGTTCCTTGTGTCCGAGGATGATATAATGCTCACCCTCTTCGAGAACATCAAGGACTTCCTGAGGTATATGTTTCATGAAATCGGTTTAGAATTCCAGTGCAAGCGTGTCTATGTCGAACTCGTCGCTGAAATCAGCCGGATTTTCCAGATCTCCATAGGATATGTGTGAAAGACTCCTGTGCAGATATATCCTGATGTGACTGAACTCCCCGTTTTTCCAGAATATGGAAAAGTAGGGATACACCGGGTCGATACCCGTTAGCAGTTCCGCCTTCGGGGCTTCGGTGCCGGAACCCGACATGGTCAGCCATCTGTTGGGAACATAAAACACGCCAAAATTGAGGTCGCTTTTCTGATATACAATCCTGTATCCAAGGTTGTGTGTGTACACCTTGGCGATGGGAACAGATTTCACAAAGTATTCAGAATCCTCCGCAAACAGCAATCCGGAAAATACGAGAAAAAGTAAAACCGTAAGTATTAGCACCCGTTTTTTCAAAGAGATCCTCCTCCTGTTCCAATCTCATCTCAATTATAGCGGTAGTATAGAGTCAAAATCAAGCAAAAAAGGATATGAAAAATTATTGTATCTCTTTTTCTGGAAAAAGGAACTCCAGAGCCTCGGATACGGTTGAGAAGAATCGGAATGATATCTGGTTCTTGACCTCCCTTGGGAGTTCTTCCGTATCTTTCCGGTTCTCTTCCGGCATGACCACCGTGTTGATATTGTTCCGGTAGGCGGCGAGCACCTTCTCCTTGACTCCGCCTATGGCAAGAAGTCTGCCGGTAAGGGTTATCTCGCCGGTCATTGCGGTTGACTTTCTCACCGGCCGGGAAGTGAGGGATGAGAGCATCGCTGCGGTCAGGGTAACACCGGCGGAAGGTCCGTCCTTCGGAATAGCTCCCTGCGGAACATGGATGTGAATATCGGTCTCCTTCTGAAAATTCTCCGGAAGTCTGTACTGTTCGGTGTGGCTG
>JBNGED010000404.1:0-2952 GCA_049975605.1 Sediminispirochaetaceae bacterium
TGCCGGAACCCGCCCGGGCATGATGGGGGATACGCCGGCCGGCTATATCGAGCAAAGTCGCCACCGCCCATTCGGCGGTGGGCAGGGAATTGGCGCCGGGAGTATTGGCGACCCGGATACCGGCCTCCCGGGCGGCCTTGATGTCGACACTGTTGTATCCGACACCGTACCGGGAAATGAGACCGAGGGAGCCACCGTTTTTTACCCCGACTGCAGAGAGTACCGCTGCATCGTAGACCTCCAGGTCGGCGATGACCGCCGTTGCGCCCTCCAGCTCCTCCGCCGTCATCGGGACGAGGGGACTGCGGCCGCATCTGAACTCGAGCTCCAGATTGTTCCGCTCGGCGGCCTCCTCAAGAAGGGCGCGGGCCCGTCCCTCTTCGGGCGGGTGGGTAAGGAGTTCGTCCAGGAAACTCGTCGAGAATACGATTATCTTCTGCGGCATGAGGCTATCCTCCGGTAGTGTGGAATTTCATGATAGAGGCGAATGATGGATCGGTCAATCACGGCTGTTCTTTCACGCTGTTCCGCTTCGGCAGACCAAGCAGTTCGAGATGCTTCACGAAGTGCTTCTCGAGAAGATCGTAATGAACATCCTCATGCTCGTTCAGGGCGGTAAAAAAACGGTCCCGGACTTCGGGATCATTCAGGAGTCCCCCGTAGGTAATGTGCAGGAGCTGCCGGGAAGGGGCCAGCTCGAAGTAGCGCTCCAGCTCGCCGTCCTGCAGGGTGTCGATGTCCGGAAGCACCGAGAGGTCCGCGGTGATGTGGTAGCTCTTCAGGGCTTCGGGGAAATAGTCGAGGGCTTTCCGGTACATGAGGCGGAAGAGCTTCGGATCGGTGCGGGCAATGGCGTGGACCGCCTCGAGCCAGCTGGTCCCGGCGGTCTTCAGATGGAGCCGGCCGCCGGTGTGTCTGCCGATGTACGGATAGACGGTGAATTTGTCGCTGCCCGAATGGACCGAAATTTTGTAGGCCCCGTATGAGCGGGCGATCCCGCAGTGGACGATGAACTGCCGCTCGAACTCCTCCGGGTCCCCGATGTAGTCGACGGCCTTCTGGAAGTCTCCGATGAAACGGGGGGCCAGAGAATTGACGGCGACATTCCGCCGGTGAAGCTCCCTGGTGATGAAGAGATGGTGGGCTGGCAGGGTCGGGCTGGTGGTCTCGTCGATGCTGATCTCAAGGTCGTAGGCATCGCCGCGCTTTGCCCGCAGGCGGGCGTCGACTTCGGCGGCGAACTCAAGGGCGTCCCAGTACATGAGGGTGCAGGTGGCGGCTTGGTCATAACTGAAAGAGATCGTGTAGTGGTCGCCGCTGAATTTTTTCCCGACATATTCGGCGAGTATGTACTCACGGACCGTCTCATCGATCAGGGAAAAACGGTCCTCCAGCGTCTGCTCATCATAGCCGGCGGCTTCGGGGTGGAGCACCTCCGTCAGGTCGAGGGTGATCATCGGCATCCCGGCCTCCAGAGCAGTGTCGATGTCGGAGATGGTCTTGAGATGGTCACCGTCGGCCCCCCAGCCCTCTTCGTATCCCTCCTGGAAGACCAGGAAGGAGGCATCGGCCACGACTCCTTCGAAGTCCCGTCCGGTGAAGTTGAGCTCCCGGATGGACTGCTGGGCGAGCACCGGATAGGCGTCGAACTGCCGGATGGCCCGCAAATGGGCCGCCGAAGCCATGCCCAGCCGGTCGCCGCAGCCGATAGTGGTCCGCTGATTGCGCAGTGAGACGGGAGCCGTGAAGGGAAAGAGCCGGCGGAGCACCTGAGAATTCCCCCTGGTCAGGGGCGCCCGGAGAAGATGGAGGCCGCCCTCGGTCAAACGCTTTCCCTCGAAGCCGCTCTCGACAGGCCGGTCCGCGATGAGATAAAGCTGCTTGATGCCTCCCTCCATGGCGATGCAGTACAGAACGTTGTCCAGAACATACAGCGAGCCGGTGTAGAGCTTTACTGCGCCGCGGCGGATCTCGCGGGGTCCTTCAGCCTTGATTCGGTCCAGCTCGGGCTGTTTTTTTTCAAGAAGACTGTATTCCTCGATAATAGCGGTCAGATCGGACATGGGGGTCTCCTATACATTGTGGATCAGATACCCGCCGTCGACGGGTATGGTGACTCCGGTGACGAAGCCGGAGGCTCGGGTGCTGGCCAGGAAAATCGTGGTGCCGGCCAGGTCGGATTGATCGCCGAAGCGCCCGAAGGGGGTGTGGCCGATGATGTCCTGCCCGCGCTGAGTCAGTGTTCCGGATTCCTCGTCCGCGATCAGGAGGTTCTTGTTCTGATGGCCGATAAAAAAACCGGGAGCGATGGCGTTCACCCGGATCCGATGGGGAGCGAACTCCTTGGCCGCGGCCATGGTGAGGTTCATCACCGCCGCTTTGGACGCATCGTAGGCCCATACGCCGGAGAGGGGAATGTAGGAGGCCATGGAAGCCATGTTGATGACAGTCCCCTCTATCTGGTTTTCTATCCAGTACTCGGCGAAGACCTGGGTCGGAACCATAAGTCCGGCGATGATATTCATTTCAAGGACCTTGCGGAAGGTGTCGAGATCGGCCTCGAGAAAGCTACTCTTGCCTATATTTCCTCCGACGCCGTTGACGAGAATGTCCGGTACTCCGAACTCCCCGGCGGTTCGCTCGAAGGCCTGTACGACCGATTCTTTGTCACCGGTATCGACGGTCGCCCCGTGGACTTTGTCCGGGCGGCCGGTTTTTTCCCGTATCTCATCGACCACCGAGGCGACGGGAGCGCTGCGCCCGCGGCCCCAGAGGGACACGGCGGCCCCTGCTGAGATCAGGCTCTCGGCCATTACTCCGGCCAGCACTCCGCCGCCCCCGGTCATCACCGCCGTGTGGCCGGTCAGATCGAACAACTGCGTACCTTCGTTCATACCTTTATCTCCTCTGCAATCAGTACCTCGATTCCCAGTGAACGGAGATCCCCAATAC
>JBNGED010000405.1:0-2943 GCA_049975605.1 Sediminispirochaetaceae bacterium
AGATGAATACCGCCGGAAGTACAATCTGGATAAGAAACCCGATAAGACAAAGGAGAAGACATAAAATGTTTCGTATAATCATTCATATCATTCTGCTGGCAATAGTGGTGGTTTTTGTCGCCCTCAATGTTCCCTATACCACCAGCGTCAATCTGTTCACCTACATGTTCGAGGATATCTCCACAGTTGCGGTCGTCCTGGTCTCTTTCATCGTCGGGATCATTTACTCCTTCCTTATTTACCTGCAGAACTATTTTTATCAGTCAGGTAAAAAGCGGCAGAAGGAGCGGAGAGACCAGACCAGGGTAAAGGAGAAGGAGCTCAAAACGAAGGAGAAAAAGATCGCCGCACCCATCGCCGCACCCGCAAAGCCGAACGCCTCTGCGTCTTCGAAAAAGGCTTCGAAGGCAGCGGCGAAACCCGGCACTGAGCTGAGCTCCGAATCCGGAATAACCACCCAGGCCGCCGACCTTCAGTCCAAACCGAAGAAGGAAAAGAAGTCCTTTCTGCCCTTCGGAAACAAAGGCGCTAAGGACCAGAAAAAGGACAGTAAAAAGGAACCATGACAGCACTTCTGCAGAACAATATCCTCTGGACGACCTTGCTCGCAACCGCGATAGCACAGTTGCTCAAGAGTATTCAGGAATTTCTCTTTCAGGGTAAAGTGAACTTCCGCCGCATGTTCGAGACCGGCGGCATGCCTTCCAGCCATTCGGCGGCGGTAGCTTCCCTGTCAACGAGCATGGGTATCGTCCACGGCTGGGACAGTCCCTTTTTCACTATATCCCTCGTGCTTGCAGTCATTGTTATCTATGACGCCACCGGAATCCGCAAGGCCGCGGGAGAACATGCCGAGATTCTCAACGACCTGCTGGAAGAATTCCATTACCTGATTCACGAGGGTATCGAGCGCCAGCACCTCAAGACACTTCTCGGTCACACCTACCCGCAGGCCGTGGCCGGTATTTTGATCGGAATAGTTATTTCTCTGATATTTTACTACTAGGTGGAAAAATGGCGGAATACTCGATCGCGCCGCTCTACGACATGCTTCTCTTTCCCTTCGTGCGCTCGCTGCGTAAAAAAATTCTTGATCACTGTATCAAACGCGGGTATGCTTCCATTCTGGATGTCTGCTGCGGTACGGGGAACCAGTTGAAAATGCTCAAGCGCCATGGGTTCAACGTCACAGGCGTGGATCTCAGCAATGAAATGCTCCAGGTGTCACAGCGGGGCAGGTTCGCCCCCGACTGCCGATTCGAGGACGCTTCCAGTATGAGCTTCGCCGACAGCAGCTTCGAGATGGCGATGACCACCTTCGCCCTACATGAAAAGGAGCAGCCGATAGCGCAGGCGATCATACGGGAGATGATCAGAGTGGTCCGGCCCGGCGGGAAGATCCTCCTGATCGACTTCCACTTCACTGAACACAGCAGCTGGTTCGCCAGAACCGTAATCCGGCTGATAGAATGGCAGGCGGGAGGCGAACACTACAGGAATTTCCGCAGTTTCATGGCGGAAGGAGGCATCCGGCCGCTCTTCGAGGACCTTCCTTTGCATATTGAAGCTCTCGAATACGCAGGTATGGGGGCCATCGGTATCTTCGTTCTCGAAAATGTGAAATCCCGGTGAACCGGGATTTATACAATGTACTCAATACTTGACGGCAAAAAGTCGATCATGGTAGTATAATCGAGCCTTTAAGGGGGACTTGATGGCTTATTCGGCTTCAAGTGATGTAAACAACACAAAGAAAAAGACAAGAAAAATCTACTGTGCGAACTGTGCACACTGTAAACTGGTCCGTTCACAGCAGGGTGACGGGAACCACTACACACTCCGGGTGCGCTGCGATGCGGGGAAATGGACAAAGAAGCTTGGAGGAGAGAAATTCTACAAGTATTTTACCGTAGCCCGGAGAAGTATTGAAGAATGTGATATGTATGAACCCATGGGTGATGAGAAAGACTTCATCCGCGAACTTAAGAAGACGCTTCCGATCAAGGATGAAGTGTATTCCAGTACTGAAAACCAATGTAGCGAGTGATCCGTCTATGAAACGTTCCAGAATAGTCCTCACAACTCTCCCGATTTTTTGTATTTTGTTTGCTGCAGTACTCCTCTTTTCAACCGGCTGCGCCGGTACCAATGAAGAGATCCCCGAAGATCTCGAACCGATCGAGTACTTTCAGCAGGCCCAGCAGATCGCCTCTGAGAAGGGCGATTACATCCGTGCTATCCAGTATTACGAGACGTTTATCGAACGGTATCCGGACGACCTACAGCGGATCGTAATGGCGAAGTACGAGATTGCCTTCCTCAACTACAAACGCGGCCGCTACAACGTCGCGATGCAGCAGTTCGACGAACTTCTCACGTATTATGAAAGTGAAGGTTCCACTGTCCTTCCGAGATGGCCCAGGATACTGGCCGAGAAGGTCCAGGACAAGATCCGGGAACAGCAGCGGAATACCGGCGAATAGACGGGGCGGACGGCGCCCTTTTGCCGGAGCTATCAGGCTGATACCCACCGGCCGATACCCACCGGCCGATACCCACCGGCCGATACCAGAACGCGGACGGTTCAGCACCGGCTACGTCTGATCAGCGCCGAACGCTGTCAATGCGGCAGAATAATCGTGTGAATTTCAATTCCTCTGGCATGTGCTTCGGTGTAGACCATCTCCCTGGTCACCTTCCCCCTCGGCATCGGGTGCGGCGGGGCGTCTCCCACCAGGATAATCATTCGTTTGTCAGCTTCCCATTCGTATGAGGTGACCCCCGAGTAGAGGGCTTCGTACACAGCTTCCGGAATGTCCCGGCCTCCGTATACCCTGATCCTGTTCAGGATCGCCTGTATCCGTCCGAACTCATCCTCGAACGGATAACGATAGGCCAGGTAGGTCTCGAAATAATCACGGTACAGGAGCAGCCCGATCCGGA
>JBNGED010000406.1:0-2922 GCA_049975605.1 Sediminispirochaetaceae bacterium
CCCCGATACGAGGGCAGGGGCCAGACATCCGTAGGTGGCTCCGACTTTGTGGGCTCCGGTGGGAAACCATTTTCCGACCAGTGCTATGATACGGGCCTTCGTACCGGTGATCTCCCGGGGAATTTCCATATAGTTCACGCCGCCGAAGGTCCCTCCGTGACGGGTCGGTTCGTTTTTCCAGGTGATTCGAAACAGATTCAGGGCATTGATGTCCCAGAGTCCGACCTCCCTCAGGTTTTTCCGGATCTCCGCCGGTATGAGGGAAGGGTCCTTCATCTGGGCGAAGGTGGGATAGATGATACCCCGCTCGCGGCACCGCTGAATGTTTTTTTCCCGAATGTCATTATGAATATGAAGGTTTATCATGTGACTTCCTTTCATGCGAAATGTGGCACTTTGTGATATAGCTTCTATAATACAAATAGGGGCAGACGTCAACCCGAAGGGCGGCAGAAATGTTGCGAAATGTTGCAGAAACGTGTTGACAGCCGCACCGTACAGGATACAATAACCCAAAGACCAACTCGGAGGGAACCATGGGTGACACAATGCGTCCGGTGCCGTTCAAGTCTCTGATCCGTAGGATTCTCCAGGAGTACGCGGCGCAGAAGAGTATTTTCGGCATACACGAGATCCATTTCTTTAAAAAACAAAACCGATCACGGGTGCGGGTTTTCAACGAGTTCTGCGACACCCCCGTCGGACCGGCCGCCGGACCGCACACCCAGCTTGCCCAGAACATCGTCGCAAGTTATCTGGCCGGAGGGCGCTTCATCGAACTGAAGACGGTCCAGAAGCTCGATACGCTGGAGATCGAGAAGCCCTGCATAGACGCGAGGGACGAAGGATACAACACCGAATGGTCGACTGAGTTCACCCTGGAGAAGGCCTTCGATGAATACCTCAAGGCGTGGTTCGCGCTGCATCTGCTCGAAGCCCTTTTCGACCTGCGGGCGGAATCTTCGCAGCGCGGTTTTATATTCAATATGAGCGTGGGCTACGATCTGGAAGGGATCAGGACGTCGAAGATGGATTATTTCATCGACAGCCTGACCGACGCGTCGGAGCACCCCCTCTTCGATCGTTACCGCCGTGAGCTCGAAGAGATACTGGCGGTGGAGGAGCCCATCCCGCGGGATCTCTCACAGCGCATATCGCCGGTCATCTCTCCTTCGGTCACCCTTTCAACCATACACGGATGCCCGCCGGAGGAGCAGGAGTCGATATGCAGGTATCTCCTGGAGGAAAAAGGGATCGACACTTTTCTCAAGCTCAATCCGACCCTGCTCGGATATGAGACGGTCAGGGACATTCTCGATCGCCTGGGATACGGGTACCTTCACCTCAGTGCCGGGTCCTTCGCCCATGATCTGCAGTATACCGATGCGGTTGCGATGCTCCAGCGCCTGATGGAGACCGCCGCCCGTCACGGAAGACAGTTCGGAATCAAACTATCCAACACTCTCGGTTCCATCAACGACCAGGGGGTTCTGCCGGGAGACGATATGTACATGTCGGGCCGGGCCCTCTATCCCCTGACCATCAATCTGGCGGCAAAGCTGTCCAGGGAGTTCGACGGTAAGATCCCGATATCGTACTCCGGCGGCGCCAACGCGTTCAACGTTGGAGCTTTGTTCGCGGCCGGAATCAGGCCTGTCACTGCGGCGACCGAGCTCCTCAAGCCGGGCGGCTACATTCGTCTCAAGGAGATGGCCTTCAAGACGGAGACCGCCGCGGGCTGGAATGTTTCCGCGGAGACCGCCGCGGACCAGCCTGTTTCCGCCAATCCCGCCGCGGGCTGGAATGAAGGCAGCCAGGGGGTTGACGTGGACGCTGTATGCGCCCTCGCCGAGGAAGCCCTCTCGATCGACTACACCCGGAAACAGTTCCGCGGGTCCGATGTGATCTTCGTACATGATCCCCTTCCGGTCTTTGACTGTTACGTCGCTCCCTGCCGGACCGCCTGTCCCATCGGACAGGACGTGCCGGAATACATACGGCTGCTCGGCGAAGGGAGGTATGCGGACGCTCTGGACGTCATATATGAACGGAACGCCCTTCCGAATATCACGAGCTACATCTGCGATCATCAGTGCATGTACAATTGTACCCGTATCGACTACGAGGGATCGGTGAAGATCCGCGAAATGAAGCGGGTGGCGGCGGAGAAAGGCTGGAAGGAATATATAGAAAAATGGTCCCGTCCGGATAAAAAAATAGCGCACAAAGCTGCGGTCGTAGGAGCGGGACCCGCCGGGCTTTCAGCCGCTTATTTTCTTGCGAGGGAAGGCTTTGAAGTGACAGTGTTCGAGAAGCATCAGTCCGCAGGCGGAGTGGTGCGGCATGTGATTCCCCACTTCCGCCTGCCCGTTGAGACCATTGAACGCGACGTGGAATTCATTCGGAACCATGGAGTGGAATTCCGATTCGGCTGCGATCCGCGCCTGACCCGGGAAGAGCTGACGTCTCAGGGTTACACCTACATCTTTCTCGGAATCGGCGCCGAGAAGGACAATCCCCTGCAGGTCGAAGGGAGCGGGACCGGCAACAGGAGCGGGAAAGACAACATGAGCGGGAACGGCAACAGGGTCATCCGGTCCCTCGATTTCCTCTGGGACTACCGCAACACGCCGGAGAAGGTGCAGCTCGGGAAGCACGTCGTTGTCGTCGGCGGCGGCAACACCGCCATGGACAGCGCCAGGGCGGCGCGTACGGTGCCGGGGGTGAAGAGCGTCACGGTGCTGTACCGACGCAGCCGCGAGCAGATGCCCGCCGACCTCGAAGAGTATGAAAACGCGGTCGCCGATGGAGTGGAGTTCCGTTTCCTCTCTGTTCCGGAAAAAATCGACATCGACGGCAACTTGACGATACGACATATGCGGCTCGGCGGGATCGATGCAAGCGGCCGCCCGCGTCCGGTCC
>JBNGED010000407.1:0-2908 GCA_049975605.1 Sediminispirochaetaceae bacterium
GCCAGAAGGTGCGCCAGATATACGCCGAGGTTGCACGGGATATCCCCAATGCACCGGTCAGCGAGTATGACGCCGCCATCCTGTCGATATTCAACAACTCGATAACCGACGTACTGGTGAACGATGTCGAAGTCGAGGATGCGTATCAAACAGCGCTGAACAGCGTTCTTGCTATTGCCGACTAGTAGTACAAAAATACAGTACAAGAATATGCAGAGACGGGGTTCGCATGAACCCCGCCCCTATTACGCAACAGGGGGATACAGATGAAAGCTTTCAACGTTTCGATTGCCAGGGCCGTCACGAAGATACCGATGTATCTGATGCTCCTGGTCTTCGTCTTTATTTTCGGATTTCCGTTCTACTACATGTTCGTCCTCTCAACCGTTCCGGGAACACAGATCTACAGGAACCCGCCGCATATTTTTTTCAAAGACGCATTTTTTGAAAATGTTCAGGCCTTGCTGCAGGATATTCCTTTTGTAGTCAATTTTTTCAACAGCTTCGGCATAGCCCTGCTGTCGACGGTCACGGTCATCTTCTTCTGTACCATGGGCGGATTCGCCCTGTCGAAGTATGAATTCAAGGGGAAGAAACTGATCTTTTTCTTTCTGTTGAGCACCATGGCCATTCCGCCTTTTCTCAATATAATTCCGTTCTTCAAGATGATGGTATTTTTCAAGTGGTACGGTACGTGGCTGCCGCTGATCGTTCCCGGCATGGCGAATGCCTTCGGTATCCTGCTGATGACGCAGTTCATGCAGACGTCGATACCGGATGCCCTGCTCGACGCGGCACGGATAGACGGACTCACGGAGTTCGGGATCCTCAGGCATATCGCTTTTCCGCTTTCAAAGAGCGGTATTGCCGTACTGGGGATCATGACCTTCATCAACAGCTGGAACAACTTCCTTACAGCGCTCGTGATGCTGCCGAACACCGGAAAAACGACCCTGCCTGTGGCGCTTTCGAAGCTCTTCATGCAGATGGACGGGGACAGGGGCGGTTTGATGGCAGGGACCTTTCTGGCGGTCCTGCCCCTGATAATCGTCTTCGTTGCATTCAACAAACAGATTATCTCCGGACTTGCCGCCGGCAGCGTGAAGGGATAGGAGGAAAGATATGGTAGAAACACCGAAAAAAATTGCCCCGTACGTTTTCATCAGCCCCTTTATCATTCTATTTGCGGTATTCGGTCTTTTCCCGATTCTCTATTCGATCACCATTTCGTTTTTCAAGTGGACAATCGCGGGTCCGCAGGACTTCCGGGGATTTCAGAATTATATTACTTTGCTTACATCGGATCCCTTCTTCAAAGGGTCCCTCAGAACGACCTTCCTCCTCCTGGTGTTCGGATCGCTGACACAGCACGTGTTCGCCATTCCTCTGGCGATAATTCTGAACAATCAGGCGGTGAAGGGCAGGAGTTTTCTGAAAGTCCTCTATTTCCTTCCGTACATTACGAGCACCGTCGTTATCGCCCTCGTCTTCAATCAGCTCTACGAACAGAATTACGGCTGGCTCAATTACATTCTGTCGAACTGGCTGAATCTGCCGAAGGTGAACTGGGTCAAGGACCCGAAGGCGATCCTGGCGAGCATCTCCATCATGGTGAACTGGCGCTTCATTGGCTGGAACACTGTTATCTATCTTGCGGGACTTCAGTCCATCGACAAGGCCCTGTACGAAGCGGCGGATATCGACGGGGCGGTCGGATTCAGAAAGCACTGGCATATAACCGTGCCCCTTCTCCTTCCGATCATCTTCTTCGCCGTCACCCTCAGTATCATCGGCGGAATGCAGCTGTTCGAGGAACCCTTCGTTCTTATGCGCGGCTATGAACAGATGGGCGGACCGAGCAATGCTGGCCTGACCAGCGCCTACTATCTGCTGGCGACGGGCTTCCACTTCAACAGGTTCGGAAAGGCTTCCGCGATCGCGTGGATACTCTTTGTCATCATCCTGTTAATGACATGGCTGAACAAGGTAATAACCGACCGGCTGCAGAGATAGGAACTGCCGTTCCTTCCCTTCAATTCCGCCCGCCGGCGGGCTGAATGCTTCCGGCAGGGCGGTTTTTTTATTCCAGGGTTCTGATGCTGCCCCGCTCTACGATGTCCGGCTTCATGACCACTCCGTAGTTCATGCGGTCATTGTGCGGCCCCAGGCGGGCAAGCATCATTTCGGCGGCGAGCTTCCCCATCAGATACTTGGGATGATTGAATGTGGTCAATCCCGGCCGGACATGCGCAGCCTCGGGTATGTTGTCTATGCCCATGATTGAGACATCTTCGGGGATGGACAGTCCGTAATCCGCAAAGGCGTTGTACGACTGCAGTGCGTTCTGATCGTTGAAATAGAGAAATGCCGTCGGCCGGTCGGCGGCGGTATCGTCGAGGATCTTTCGAGTGAAGAAATCACCGGGAAGCACCGGTTCGTCTTCCTGGGTATAGGTACACACAATGTCCTCATCCCGCGGTATTCCTGCAGCCGCGAGACCCCTGTAATACCCTTCGAGCCGCAGCAGGCCTGCCTGGGTATCGGATTTGAACAGACAGGCGATCCGGCGATGCCCCTTACCGGCCAGGTATTCTACCGCGCGGAACCCTATCCACTCGTCATCCATGGTGATATAGGAGGCGTTTGAATCTTCGATGGTACAATTCGTAGTAATGACCGGAACATTCGCGCTCTGCAGGATCCGGACGAATTCGTTCTCAGGCGTGAGCAGAGCGCTGTTCATTGGTTCCACGATGAGTCCGGCGACATCGTGGGCCAGCATCCGCCGGGCCGATTCCCGTTCTTTTTCAGGATCGTAGTTACCGTTCGCGAGGAGCATCGAGAATCCACCCCGGTAGAGACCGTCCTCGATTCCATGAATGAGCTCCGGATAGATCGTGTACATGAG
>JBNGED010000408.1:0-2897 GCA_049975605.1 Sediminispirochaetaceae bacterium
TCCCAGGGCAGTTCTTCACCCGTGTCTCTCTCCCGGCAGGTCTCACTCAAAACGTCCCAGCTGCATTCTTCTATTACCTGACGCCAGACGTCATATGAGATGTATTCCTCCCATGCATCGAGCCGCGCACCCTTTCTGAATGCGGATAAAATCAGTTCCCCTACCATCTCGTCTCCGCGGGAAATCACCCCCTCCAGCAATGAGATAAAGGGCGAGTGATAGGATACTTTAACGGGTGTCTTGTGGAATTCGTTCCTCACTATCCTGATTCTGTTCAGCGCTTCCTGCTCGCTGAGCTGCCTTGACCACTGGTATGGAGTGTGCGGTTTGGGAATGAAGGTACCGATATTCACATTCAGTTTGAAGCCGGTCTCCCGCCGCACCTTCCAGAGATATTCAACGATCGCTTCGGCCTCGTTCTCTCCGCCGTACAGGTGTTCGGGCAGTCCGATCATGAAATAGAACTTGGCCATATTCCAGCCGCGGCGCCGCGCTTCCTTGAGAATCTCGACCACACGATCGGCCGGTACTTCCTTGTTGATGCTGTGCTGCCATTCAGATCGGGGAGTCTCCACGGCGAATGTCAGTCCGCTCTTTCGTACGACGGACAGCTCTTCCAGTAAAGGAAGAGTGAAGCTGTTGACCCGCAGAGACGGAAGAGAAAATGAGACACCAAGACCTCGATATTTCGAATTAAGGTGCCTGACCAGGTTGTGCAGCTGTTGATAATCCCCTGTCGAAAGTGAAGAAAGAGTAATTCTACGATACCCGAGTTCGTGTACGTAAAAGTCGGCCTCTTTTATAATTGCTTCGAACGACTTCTGTCGAAATGGACGGTAGAACATTCCCGCATGGCAGAAACGGCACCCATTCGGGCAGCCGCGCATTATTTCAATAACCCCGTGGTCCTGAACAACACTGATATTTGGAACTGGTATCAGGCCGTTCCTTGCTGTGTTGAACCCCATCCACGCACCCCGAACAGCAGGGCTGTTCTTCCCGGGCATCCATATATCATCGAATTCTGATACCTTTTCCAGCATATCCTGGCGGGAACCGCCCCTCTTTTTCAGGACCACCAGTTCTTCCACGATTCTGGTAAAACTGTATTCCGCTTCGCCGATGTAGATAGCATCAAAGAAGTCCTGGAAGGGGGCCGGATTACTCAATGCCGGACCGCCTCCGATAACTACAGGCGCATCATCGCCCCGGTCTGCGCGATGCAGTTCGATACCGCCGGCCTGCATTATGGAGAGAATATTGGTGGCGCTCAGTTCATATCCGACCGAGAACCCCAGAATGTCGAGTTCATTGAGGGGTATACCGCTTTCCAGTGTGTAGAGAGGGATTCCTCCTGCATTCAGGTACTCTTCGAAGTCAGGCGCGGGGGCAAACACCCTTTCACACACGGCGCCGTCTATACTGTTGATCTGCGAATAGAGCAGCTTGATGGCCGTGTTCGACATACCGATCTCATACAGATCAGGAAAACAAATACCGGTAAGCAGCTGGGTTTGACCCTTTATCTGCTTGTCTGAATCATGGGCAGATCCGAATTCTCCTCCGGTATACCTTCCCGGCATTTGTACAAGCGGGAGAATATGCGTCAGGTCTTTTTCAGGAGTAATGTATTTCATCTGTTCTCTCAGTATTTGTATCTTCTCAGGTAGATGTTCTGTATCAGCGCCAGACCGACGGTGGCCGTCCAGAGGCTCGAACCGCCGTACGACAGGAAGAAGAGAGGTATTCCTGTTATCGGCATAATGCCGATTGCCATGCCAATATTTATAACCAGGTGGAAAAAAATCATGAAGAGTATTCCCGTCCCTGTGTAGATTGCAAAATCATCTCCGGCATTCAGGAGAATGATAAAACCTCTCACCAGAATAATGCCGAACAGGGTAAGTATCAAAAGGGACCCGACGAAACCCCATTCTGCCGCAATTATGGAAAAAATAAAATCCGTACTTTGCTGCGGAAGGAACTGATAGTGGCTCTGAGTACCCTGCAGGAAGCCCTTTCCCAGGAAGCCTCCGGAGCCGACTGCGGTCAGGGACTGAATGATGTTCCATCCGCTTCCCTTTGGATCTATCTCAGGCTTGATGAATACAATCAGTCTCATTATCTGATAATCCTTCAGGAACCTGCGGAAAAAAAATGATCCGACCATCGCACCGCAGACTATAAAGAGGACCATGCCGATTTGAATGAAATAACGACGTTTTGTAAGTCGATAAGAGAGCAACGAGAGAATACCGGTGACGAAAAAAATCCCTGCTACCAGAAATACCAGCTTACGTTCATTGAACAGTGAAACAATCCTCAGGTCCTGATCAAGAATGAAGTGCTCCCATACGGGAATCACCGCGAAGAGAATCGTGAGTATACCAAATGTGAGAAAATAGATCAGATAGCGTCGATGTACACCCGCAACGAAGCTGATGGCCAGAAAAATTGGTATGTACACGAGGGCCGTACCCATATCGGGCTGTAGAAGAACGAGGACCATAGGGATGAAGCTGATACACAGCCCAATGACAAAGGTAGAGAATGCATCCATCTCCTTGCTGCGGTACTGATAGAAACTCGACAACATTAAAATCTGGGCTATCTTCATGAACTCCGAAGGTTGTATCCCGAATCCAAACAGTCCGAGCCATGACCGGGCGCCGTTTACTTCTTTCCCGAACAGCAGCGTGATTATCATGAGCAGGATAACTGCCCCGTATATTCGGGCTGAGAATTTCTGCAATGTCGCGTAGTGCGGGACCTGAAACAGAAAATATACGAGGAGCGCAGTGCCTATCCAGACGAGCTGACTCTTGTATTCAGATGATATTACCTGCCCGGAAGAGTTTACGCCGCTCGAGTAGATAAAAAGAACTCCGATGAGCATT
>JBNGED010000409.1:0-1085 GCA_049975605.1 Sediminispirochaetaceae bacterium
CGGTAGGATAGGGCATATCTTATCGTGAAGGAGAATGAACATGCAGGTACAACTCAACTCAATCGGTACGGTTGAATACAGGAACGGCGCTCCGGTCATCGTGCTGGACGGGAAGGTCAGGGACGGACTGTCGGGACTGAACGGCTTCAGTCACATCGTCGTAGTGTGGTGGGCCCACAAATTCGCGGATGATATGTACCGCGGGATTACCGTCATGGATGCGCCCTACACCGAGGGGCCGGAAAAAATCGGGGTCTTCGCTACACGATCGCCGGTCAGGCCCAATCCGGTGGCGGTGAGCACGGTACAGGTCGCTTCCATCGATTTCGAAAGCGGAGAAATTCATGTGCCGTACATCGACGCGGAGGAGGGCACCCCCGTCCTGGACATCAAGCCCTACCATCCCGCCGAGGACCGGATCAAAAATGTCCAGGTCCCCGGCTGGTGTGCCGGCTGGCCCAAGTGGCTCGAGGATTCAGCGGACTTCGACTGGGAGAAGGTGTTCAATTTCTAAGAGTGCTGAACCGGCGCCATCGGCCGCAGCGCGGCAGGCTGCCCCTCTGCGCCGCGGCTGCTCACAGAGGACGGACCGGGAGCCAGAGGAGGACCCTGTGTTTCCCTTCTCCGGCGGTGTGTCCGTCCTCCTTCCCGTGTGGTTCGGTCAGGTACTCCTCAAACGCGGGCTGCTCGTCCGGCTGATAGCCGCTGGACGGCAGCCACTGTGTATACAGGCAGGACCATGCCTGTCCGTACTGCCGGTCGTCGATTGTAAAGGCGAAGCGTGCGTAGCGGCCGCCCTTTATCCTCATGCGGCCGATCTCCCCGTCCGGCTGGACCTCTTCATCCACCGACAGACAGCAGCTGAGCCTGATCCTGCGGTCGTCCGTAATGGCGGGGTTGTCGTGGACCATGCAGAATGAACGGGTGTCCGGGCGGATCAGTGACCGGGCTGCCGCCCAGCGGCTGAGCTTCCCGAAGAGACCCGCGAAGAGTTCGGTGTCTCCCTGGAAGGGGCCGACATATCTGATATAGATCACCTCGATGTCCCGCATATCGACCACCCCGATGCTGTCGGGAACTATCTC
>JBNGED010000409.1:1095-2896 GCA_049975605.1 Sediminispirochaetaceae bacterium
TCTCCGGGTCGGGCTGAAGTCCCCCGCCTCCGGCGGTGCCGTCGACCCGGCCTGCCCTGATGCGGTCGATCACCTCCGGGGTCTGTCCGCCGAGCTCCCGCCACTGGGAAGCCGACACCCCGAAGCGCCGTCCGAAGGCCCTGGAGAAGGCCTGCAGGCTGGCAAAGCCGCAGGAGAAGGCCGTCTCGGTAATACTGGCGGACTGGTTCGTGAGCAGCAGCGAAGCGGCCTTCTCCACCCGCATCCGCTGGATGTACTGGAAGAGGGTCTCCCCCGTCATCATGGCGAAGATCCGTCCGAAGTGATATTTGGAGAAGGCCGCGATCTCCGCCAGTTCATCCAGGCTCAATTCGGATTCGAGGTTCTCCTGTATGTAATCTTCAACCCGGTTTATCCTCGCCCGGTACTCCTTCATCAATGCACGATTGCTCATATCCGATCATCATACAAAAGAATTTCTTGCAAGACCACCGTAACTCTCCTATGATGGGATTATACTCTGTTTGCCGGGAGGTTGGTATGAAAAAGGCGGTCATTTTACTGACCCTGGTCCTCCTGGTCCTATCGTGTACAACAACCACAGACAGATCGGCGGGGCCGGGTTCTGGAGATGAGAAGCGCGGCGGAGACGCCGGGTTCGAGGAAAAGTTCGAGCCTGTGCCGGAGGTCGAGGAGCTCCTGGAGCGGTGGCTCCGTGCCCTGCATAAGGAAGATCTGGATCTCTTCATGGAAGCGTACTGGCCGCAGGCGAGACTGGAGATGTACTATGAGGACGGCACCTCGGATTCCTTCTTCAGCGCCGATGCGATCCGGGAGAACCAGCGCAGGCTCTTCGAAGAATTCGACTTCGGGGAGATACAGCTGCCGGAACCGGTGCCGCATGAACGTCCGGACCCGCGGAGGCTGGTATACCATTTGAATTATGAGTGGGCGGATGAGTATATCCTATTCACGGAACGAGATGGAGATTGGAGAATCGAACGTCAGGAGTTCATCCACCGCACTCCCGGCCAATGGGTCATGAGCAGGCTCCAGGTGCCGGCGGACCTGAACCGCAACGGCTTCCTTGATGATGTCGAACCGCACGAAGAACACCGAACGCTGGTGAGGGACGTTCTCATGCCCCTGTTGTTCGAGCCGCACGACGTCCGCAACGAAGCGGACGAGCTCTTCGACGGGAACCGGGACGGCTTCATCGACGAACGGGAGATGGAACGGGCCCGGCACATGATCTATTTCGAGAACGTCATGTTCCTGGCGGAGACCGATCCGGGAAGGGTATTGGACGACCATGATCTTAACGGAGACGGCGAGGTCCGGCCTGAAGAGGCGGAACGGGTCATGGAATTCCTGTTCGGGGACCCGGAGCTGCGTTTACCCCGGCCGGTGGAATCGGATCTCGACCGCATGATCGATATGGACGAAAACGGCCGGCTGGATGAGGGTGAGATCAACGACCGGCACTGGCACTTCATCCACATGGGCGGACTCCGTCCCTTCAGGGACGAGGTCCTGATGGAGGTCCCCCGGGAGGTTGCCAATTATCTTGATAAGCTTGCCGATGGGAATGCGGACGGTATGGTGGACGAGCGGGAACATGAGATTTTTACCGCAGCGATGTCGAGTGAACACCCTGTGAACAGCCCTATCGGCTGGAAGCTCGACGCCAACAAGAACCGTCACCTGGACTGGAACGAGATCATGCTGGCCAGACAGAGCTATGCTCTGGGTCGGGAGGTCGAGCTTGAACAGGCGCAGCCGCCGTTCGCAGTGAGGACTGCCCTGGATGAGACTTTGGACC
>JBNGED010000410.1:0-2890 GCA_049975605.1 Sediminispirochaetaceae bacterium
TTGTTGAAGGCGATAAACAGCCTGCGGCTGGATTCCATGAGAGCCTGTAGGTCGGGAAGACGCTCCTCGAGCTCCTCCCGGCTGTAGAGGTAATCATAGCGGCTTACATTGTCACCGCCCCACCAGTTCTCCCGGTTGCGACCATGAAACCGGATGTAGGACGTGTCGGCCGTCACCGTTCGGGCGGCTTCAGGAAGCTTATCGATGGCCGGGAGATCGGTCAACACAAGACCGGCGGAACGGCGCCGCAATTCATCGAAGACCTGCTCTTTTTCCCACTCGGAATTCCTGAACTCCACCAGAAGGGGGAGCTCTCTCAATTCCTTCATCAGACCATCGAGATACATGCGATTCTCACGGTTGTAGTGAAAACTGTACGGAAACTGGAGCAGAACACCGGCGCACTGATCGTTCTCGAGAAGCGGTTCCACTCCCCGCCGGAACGTGCTGCACTCCCCCTGCCATTGCGGACTCCTCTCATGCGTCATGCTGCCGTGCGCCTTGATCGAGAAGAGAAAATCCTCCGGCACCTTCCGCCGCATCTGTTCGATCATGCCGTCCGAAGGCTGCCGGTAGTAGGAAAAATTCAATTCCACGAAGGAAAATCTGCTGCTGTAGTATCGAAGGAATTCTTCCCGCGGCAGATCCTCCGGGTAAAAAGGTCCTACCCAATCCCTGTAAGAGAAACCGCTGGTACCGACAAACACCTGTCCCATGTACACTGAAGTATACACCAAAGCCGCGGGCCGGGGAAATAGCGAAAGGAGGCGGGTAGAAGGCGGGTAGAAGGCAGGTAGAAGGCGGGTAGAAGGCGGGTAGAAGGCGGGTAGAAGGCGGGTAGAAGGCGCGCACAGGATTCGCCGGGAGAAAAGTGAGGGCCGCCCGTACATCCCCCCCACCGGTAAGATGGGCGGCCGTCCGTACACCCCCCAACCGGCACAAAGGTCAGGCCGGTTTTTTTACAAAAAACACTCCAAGGATTCCAAGAAAAGCTATCCCGGCGCAGAGAATCGCACCGAAATCATAACTACCCGCCGCATCAAAGGCGAGACTGAACAAATACGGCCCCAGAGCGCTTCCCGCCACCGTCCAGGCCATGGCATATCCGGAGACGGCTCCCAGGTATCTCAATCCAAAAAACCTCGGCCAGGTAATGGTGCTGGTAATTCCCATCATCCCCTGTGTAAGGCCCATTCCCGCAATTACCAGAAGATAGCCGGTATTTTCCCCCAGGAAAAGGATACCCGCGCTGAGAAGAAGAATACCCAGCAGTTGAATAAAACCAATGTATTTCAGCTTGATGTAGTCGCTTGCCCAGCTGCCGAAGAACTGGGAAGTCACAGCAATCAGCGATGCCGGCAGGAAGATGTTCACCGCCGCTGATCGGTCCATTCCGGCTTCTTGAAAAATACTGATTACGTGAAAGGTAAAGGCGGTAACGATCAGGGCTGAAAGAGCAAGGGTTATATTGAAAAACCAGAAAGGGAACGTTCGTTTTGATTCCCGGAGGCTGAAGTCACGCGAGGGCAGGGATTCTATGTGCTGCCGGCGCCGGTGACCGGGTGCGGTCTTCCCGTCCGGCTCAAGACCCGCGGACTGCGGATCGTCACGGTAAAACAGATAAGCCATGAATGCAAACAAAACCAGGAGCCCCGCAATGAGCCGCCATGCGCCGCGCCACCCGAATTGCGCTATAGCTTCGTCCAGAATCCTGGGGGCGATTGAAAAGCCAAGGGATATCGTTATTCCAAGCACCGCATTGGCCATACCCCTTTTTTTCTCGAACCACTTCATCACCATATTCCTGCTGAACATCGTAAGCGTGCCCTGTCCCAGGAATCGTAATGCGAAAAAGCCGATGCAGATCGCGGTGAATGGAATAGCTGTGCGAATCAATGGGGCGGGATTCGACAGAATTTTCACAATTCCGAGTGTGATGTAATCGACCGAAGAAAGGTAGATCAGGGTCACTGCCAGGAGGACCGTAACGATGATCGCCGGCAGCCGCGCTCCGTATTTGTCATACGCTTTTCCTGCGGAAGAGAGCATCAGCGCACTGCTGACGGTGCCGACCAGGTAGGCCATGCTGATGGAGTTCCGCGAAAGGCTGAGGGCTTCGATAAGATGATCGGTAAACACGGATACGCCGACCGTCTGTCCCGGGATACTCATGAGCATACCTATGCTGCCGAAGCCGAGTACGATCCAGCCGTAGAAGAAGGGGGTTTTTGATGGGGAGAAAGGTCTATCAGGATTCACTAGTTTGTCGATGATTGGTGTTATTTGTTCTTAAATTATGCATAAATAACAACTTATTTAAAGTAGTGAATGTTTAACTCTTATTTTGTTCCAATAGATGAAATTATCTTGATATTAACACCATTTTTCAATAAACTAGATATGTGAATAGCCTGGAAAAAGCCATCTCCATCGCCCTGCAGGCCCACAAAGGGCAAATCCAGCGCAACGGAGAACCGTATATATTACATCCCCTGTATGTAATGCAGCAGGTAGACGGAGAAGTTAAGCGTACTGCGGCAATACTGCACGACGTCATCGAGGACAGCGCCTATTCCCTGGAAGACCTTGAAAAAGAAGGATTTTCCGAGGAGGTCCTCCGTCTCGTTGATGCATTGACCCGCAGAAGAGACGAATCCTATGAAGACTACATCATGCGGGTTTCGAAAACACCTGAAGCTATTCCGATAAAAATGGCTGACCTGAAGCACAATATGGATGCCCTTCGACTGGTGGAATTTTCCAACAGGGACGGCGACAGGATGAAACGCTATCACAATGCATACCGCACCCTTGAGAAACACCGCCGTTCCCCGCCTCACTAGTACCTATATGGCCTCGAAAGGGACGCTTTTTACTGTCCGGGCCATCA
>JBNGED010000411.1:0-2865 GCA_049975605.1 Sediminispirochaetaceae bacterium
ATCCAGTTGTGTTTGGAAATCTTGATCCTGATCCTCTTACCAATCCATTTGAATACACAGCCCCCGGTACCGAAGGGGCCGTCATCCTTTCAGTAACCGACGGAGCCGGCACTACGGTGACCGCCGATATCTACGTTACGGGGGAGACCCCTGCAACCCTGACCCTCAGCCCCTCATACGTCGAAGCATCTCCCGGAGCAATCCTCGAGTTCACCGCCGCCGGCGGGATCCCGCCCTATACTTTTTCCATACTTTCCGGGGCCGGATATCTCGAGAAGATTTCGCCCACTACCATGCGGATCGAAACAAGCTCGCCTCCGCCCCTTGCTAAGATCAGGGTAACCGATGCCGTCGGCAGCACAGCGACGGCCAACATCGATCTCAAGGAAAAATA
The DNA here is from genome assembly GCA_049975605.1 of Sediminispirochaetaceae bacterium. Lineage (GTDB taxonomy): Bacteria > Spirochaetota > Spirochaetia > DSM-16054 > Sediminispirochaetaceae > DSBN01. Next base: position 395 of record JBNGED010000411.1, read on the forward strand.
GAGCCCAAATTAATCTTCCAGAAGCCCTTGCAGTTCCTCGAGCAGCTCGGCTGCAGCCTGGCTGACCTCGCCTCCTGACCTGGAGAAGGATTCATCTCCGCCGCCTGCGCCACCGGTGCTTACCTCCTCGAGGATCCTGGTGAGGTCGGTCAGGGCTTCACGGTAGCCTACCCGTTCATATTCGTCCTGGAAGGTCTCGAGGTAGGACTCGAAGGTCGACTCCGCATCCGGATAGGTATCCCTCACCGTCTCCGATGCAAGGATCTCCCGGATCTTCAGTTTGGTGTCCACCGCCGATAGGACTTCCTCTCTTCGGTCTGAAGAACTGGACCGTACGGATGAAGATCGAGCTGAAGATTCGAGTTCCGCCAGCTGTTCTTTTCTCTGCTCTGCGACCGCCGAGGCCGATAGTCTGCTGCTGCGAAGTTCCGTCAAATCCCGGTTCGCCGTGCTGAGGCGGCCCCTGGTCTGTTCGAGGTTCCGCTGCAGATTCTCCGCATCCTGCCGCGATTCTTCCAGTGTCGTTTTTAGCTGCTCGATCTCAGCTTCCTGGTCTGATATCGTGTCCCGCAGGCGCAGCTCCGCTTCAGTGTCCACCTGAGGAACCCGGCTCGCGGCTGCAGCAACTTCGGTATTCTGTTCTTCGAGGCTGATCAGTCTCTCGAGCCCTGTAATGAGCGCGCGGTCGGTGGCGCTTCTTCTGCTCAGCTCAGGCACATTCCGTACGGCATCCCGGGCCAGGATTGATTCTAGGGTCTCAAGGGAACTCCTGGCAGAGTCGTAATCACCTGCTTCCGTGCGGTCGAGGACCCGCTGATACCCGGCGGACAGCTGCTGAACGATCAGTTCCGCCTGGCTTCGTTCTTCCTGGAGAGCTGCCAGTTCGGTGTAGGCTCCCTGCCGTTCAGCCTCGGATATGGAAATCCGTTCCTCGTATGATGCCGCCAGTTGTTCTATCTCGGCTTCCCGTTCCTGCAGAGCGCGCAGGTTCTCCTCTTCCAGCTCCGCCAGCTCCTGCCGGTGCTCCCTGTTTATCCTCTGCTCCATCTCACCGAGCAGACGATTCTTCTCCGCTTCATCTATTCCGCGTGCATCCAGCTGCTCACGCTCCTCCTGCAGGAGTCTCTGCAGCTCTCCCTGCAGTTCGGACTCCTTTTCCTGCAGGATCCGTTCATTCCGGGCGGCCAGTTCATTTTTCTCTTCCTGCAGCGTGTCGAGCTGTGACCTGATGGTGCCTATCTCCTCTTCACGAGCGGCAATCTCCTTCTCCGACTCTTCCCGGAATTCTCTCAACAGGGAACCTTCGGCAGTAAGAGCGGCGGTGTCATCCTGTATGATGGAAGCTTCCTGCCGATCAAAGATAGTAAACAGTCCCCACACCCCGGCCGCAGTAAAAATCAGGATGAGCATATTGATCAACACGGGAAAAAGCGCGCCGTTGCGTTCAGGGCGGTAGCGGAACTCTCCGGGACCTTCCAGGCCGCTCTTTCTGACGAGAACCTGATCGATCTGATTTAATATTATTTCACGTTCCGCTTCACTGATCCCGCCTTCCGATTCATCCAGCAGCAGGTCAATATTGTCATCAGACGACTGCTTGCCGTTCCACTGTTCGTACAGATCATCGTGATTCTGCATCTCTTTTCCTCGCTTTTATCAGCTAAGTTAACGATACTAGTAAACAGGAGTAAACGCAAGTTTGGAGCAGACATGAAAATAGGTACAAAAATTCTTCTGGTCGTACTTCCCCTTCTCATCGCCCCTATCCTGATAGGAGGCGTGTCGTCCTCTCTATCCGCCAGGAACGCAGTCACATCGATTGCGCAGGAATCTCTGCAATTCAAAGCCGAAGAGCTGTACAGATATGCCAATTCCCAGTGGCGCATCCTCGTGGAGAACGATCTTACGGAGAAGCCGGAATACATTTCCATTACCAAGGATTCGGTGGCCAGTTACGCCGAAGGACTTATACGCAGCAGCACCGAATTGCTCGCTGCCGTTACGAAGGACGGTACGTTGGAGTTTTCCACCCTGCCGGTAAACCTTTCAACAAGAGAAAAGAATGTTCTTTCATCATTGTTTTCTTCAAACAGTCAGGGCTGGACGCAGCTCGAGATCGGCGGCACCCGGCGAGTCGGCCAGCTCGTGTGGTTCGAACCCTTTCAATGGATGTTCCTCGTTACCGAGGAAGAGCAGACCTTCTACAGCGTCGTTGAAGATATCTACCGCCGGACCGGAATTATTCTCCTGACGACCCTCGTTATCGCGATTATTCTGGTCTTTGTCTTCACCCGGACTCTTCTCAGACCCCTTGATTCGATGAACACCGTTATCAGCGACATCATCACTTCCGGCGACCTCTCCCGCAGGGTTCCGCTTCTCTACCGTGATGAAATCGGCGACCTCGGGCACCGTTTCAACATAATGACCGAAGAACTCGAGAAAGCGTACGGACAGATCAAACGCTACGC
>JBNGED010000412.1:0-2859 GCA_049975605.1 Sediminispirochaetaceae bacterium
TTATCACATCGACGGCGAGACGGTGATGGTGGCCCCGGCCCAGGGATTCTATGCAAGCCCCGGCCTCGGGAGGAACCAGATCCGGCTGGCTTACGTGCTCACTGTGGAGAAGCTGGAGCGTGCCATCAGGATACTGCGGGAGGGTCTGCAGGTCTATCGTGCTGCCAGAGGCCTTGACCAGAACATGGAGCGCCGGGTGGTCTAGAGTCCTGCGGTTCTGTACGGCTTCGAATCCCCTATTCCTTCATCCGGACCGGCGACTCCGGGATTGTCTCTTCGCACGGTTCGCTCTTCTCACTGAAGCAGATGAGTCCCCGGCTGGTCCTGCCGTCGATCTTCACGCACAAAGGCTCTTCGAAGTGGATCTGCCGCAGGTACTCCGTTTCGAACTCCGCTTCCCTGCAGCTGAGATAATCGAGGTTGAATATTCCGTCCTTCAGCGAAGGATTGATCGTCAGGTAGGCATTCTGCAGGCTGGTCATGTTCTGGAAAAAATGGGTCCCCTGGCTCGGATCGACCCGGAAGTTCGGCAGGCCGGCCTCGACAATGACCCGGGCGTTCGATATCTGCGCCCAGCTGATCGGAATCCCGAGCCAGGGATCGCTCGATCCGAGCCGTCCCGGAACCACCAGGATGTAGCCCTTCGAATCCCGGTCGAAGTGCTCATTGAGCTCGCCGATCATCTGCGCCATGACCTTGGTGTGGGCCGGATTGAACGTTTCCGGCTTCACATAGACAAAGTCGTGCAGCTCATCGTACATGCCGTTCCCCATCGCCTTGTTGGAGTAGATGAGGGTCTCTTCGGGCAGCTCTTCATCGATCTCGATGTCCTCGTGCTCCGACCCCTCCACGATGGGGCGGATCTGCAGGAAGCTGAATACAGCGGGGCGGTTGGACGGCGTGTCAAGGTTGACGGCGAACTCGATCTCGATGGGCGAGTTCATCACTTCCTGACCGAGTTCGAGGAGGGTTTTGATCACTTCCGCCAGGGGATACATGTTGTATTTCAGTATACTGGCGAAGGTGATTACCCGCTTGCCGCTGTAGCTGGTGCCGTCCCGCAGGACGTGGTTCTGGAAGTCATAGGTGGAAGCGATGAACTTCAGCGAGCCGTGATCTTCGGCGGTATCGACGTCGTAGTGACGTATACACGCCCCGTCCTCCTTCCGGGCGCAGAAGCTGTCCGGCGACATGTCGATGGCATAGAACTTCTTCTGGGTATCCCTGATAGCGGAATCGATGCTGGAGAGCTGGATCACTTTTTTGGGAAAAGAAGGGGCAAAGCGGAGAGAGATGTCTCCATCCACCACCGTTTTCCCCAGGCCGAAGGCGATGTTGACGATACCGTCGTGGGGCTTCTCGTTCTCGATCGGATAGAAGTTGAGGGAGCGAGCGACGCCTGAGATGTTGGGATAACAGAGGTCTCCGTACACCTTTCCCGTTACCTCCTGGATGATCACGGCCATCTTCTCCTCTTCCACCATATTGCCGGTTGCCCGCATGTAGTCCTTGCTCCGTTTGAAGTAGGTCGAGGCGTACACGCTCTTGACGGCATTGGAGATATCGGCAAACCGGTGCTGAAAGTTCTCGTGGTTGTTGGGCAGCATGAAGGTGTCATAGATCCCGGCGAAGGGCTGATAGTGCGAGTCCTCGAGCAGGCTCGAAGAGCGGACGGCGATAGGATTGGTCATCACGCTGATGATGGCGGAAAGGTCCTGCTGGATCCTGGAAGGCAGCTTTGCATTGAGGAAGGCTTCCTGGATCTCTTCATCGGTGTGCTCGGTCAGGGCTATCTCGTACAGGCTGTTCTCTTCCATGAAGTCGTCGAAGACCTGCGTGGTCAGCACGACCGTGCGGGGAATGGTAATAACCGTTCCCTGGAATTTATATGTCAGCCGTCTGCGTTTTATCTGCAGGTCCGTGAAGGCCAGGCCGCGGCCCTTGCCGCCCAGAGACCCCGATCCGATCCGGGAGAAGAAGGAGATCTCATCGAAGCGGTCCCGCTGGAATTCGGCAATGGTCCCCCGCCCCTCCTGCATCCGGAACCCCTTGATTGCGTTGATGAGGAACTGCTTGGCTTCCTGAATGTCCTTGAAGTCACTGAGCTGCTTCGGACGGACGTAGTTGGCCAGGGTGAAGAGGGCCCGGGCCTTGAGCCATTTGGAAAAATCGTTGCTCCCTACGTGAAAGGCGAAGGAGTCGTTGGGGACCTCGTGCAGACGATGCTGCAGGTCCCACAGGTCGTGGGCGCTCATGATCGGCGCCTGGGTGTCCGAGTCGCGGAATACGAAGTCGCCGAAGCCGTAGTTGAGCCGGATATACTCCTTGAGCTCCTTCAGAAGGGTCTTGGAATGTTTATGGATGAAGGAGGCCTGATATTCAGCGGCATCCTTTTTATTTTCCAGGTGGCTGGACTGAAGGAGAATCGGAAGCTCCTTCAATTCCCGGCGGATATGCTCGCAGAGCTTGAGTCCCGCCCGGCGGTCGAGCTCGCCGTCTTTCATATACGTGATATCAGATATGATGCCGAGAAGGTTGTGTTTGTAGGTGCTGTACAGCTGCAGGGCCTCTTCGTAGGTCCTCGCCAGCATGATCTTCGGCCGCCCCCTCATCCGCATGGTCTGCTGCCATTCGTTCAGACCTTCCGTCATAAGACAGCGGGCCTGGCGGAACAGTGTCCGGTAGATCATCGGCAGGTAGCTAGAGTAGTACCGGACTGAATCCTCCACCAGAACGATGGTCTGCACCCCGACGGTGTTGACGTCGTAGGCCACATTCATACGGTCCTCGACCAGCTTAACCATGGCCAGAAGGATGTTGGGATTCCCCTGCCAGGAAAAGACGTAGTCGATCGAACTG
>JBNGED010000413.1:0-2854 GCA_049975605.1 Sediminispirochaetaceae bacterium
CTGAACTGCGAGGCTGTTGGCGACGGGCAAGGGGAAGCCCGTTCTTATCTCGAGACCGGGATAATTTCGAAGTAATTCGAATTGATAGAGATCCGTTACACGGAACCGCCTGATTCCCGCTTCAATGGCCCTCCCGATTCTGGTTCTCACCGTATCGAGGGCGGCTTCGCTGCAGAAGTGCGGCAGCTCCACCTCTTCGCTCTTTTCAGAAAATGAATACAGATCATCGACATTTGTAGAACGTCCGAAGCCCCGCGGAGCTCTGCCGGCCGAGCTGATTCTTCCTGAATTATGCTGATATTTTTGCCCCTGTCCTGACAGGAGTTCCTGCAGTCTCGCCTCGATTGATGTGCCGGCTTCCTTCAGCTCTGAATCCTTCAGCTTTAATTCTTTCAGGGTTTCCGCCGCATACCCCTGGAACTCCCGCCGCAGCTGCTTGAGCAGGCTCGGCGGCATGAAGAGACCCGGTTCGAGCTGCACATCGATCCGTCCCGTCCTCATTGAATCGATCCCCGCCGAGTTGAACACCCTCTTCACTTCATCCGGATCGATGGAGTGCTTCCGCGCCTCTTCCAGTTCGACATTTTGCGTCCACCGAAGACGTTCCCGCCCCGCCGCATCATGTACCGTGACGGTAATCAAACTTCGAGCAATCGATACCTGCAGACCGATCTCCGCCCGGGGAACGAACTCATCCAGGGATTCCACCGGCGGTCCGGCCCTCTTCACGCTCTGACTGATCTTGTAGATCATACCGTTTGACGGAATATCTCCCTCGAAGGGTATGAATACCGTTCCTGATGAACAGCTCTTCACCTCCCTTCCCCTGTGCTCCATCCCCCGTACGGTAAAAGAGGGTACTTCCTGGCCGTCGCTCGTCTGCACCCGTATGCGGTCTCCCACGTGGAGCTTACGGCTCAGATCGATCCGCAGCCGGCCGTCCTGGAGACCTGCTGCTTTACCAATAAGGAGACCGGACACGCCTACCGAATCCGGCTGCAGCACGGTCTTCATATCCTCGGTGCTCGCGAACCCGTGGCTCCATCGCCGGCCGAAGGATCCCGACAGTACCAGTTTGGCTCTCCTGAGGACCATGTCCGATTCAGCCTCAGGTGCATCTATCATCATCCGGTACGCCGACACGACATTCTGCACGTAATCCGGCTTTTTCAAACGGCCCTCTATCTTCAGGGAATCAACACCGATACGCTTCAACTCGGGTATCAGGTCGAGTGTGTAGAGGTCCTGGGTGGAGAAGTAGAATCCTCCCTTCTTCCCGCCGTTACCGGAACTGTAATATCGGCGGCGGCAGGGCTGCTTGCAGCGCCCGCGGTTGCCGCTCCAGCCTCCTATCCATGATGAGAAGAGACATCTTCCTGATAGAGAACAGCAGAGAGCTCCGTGTATGAAGACCTCGATCTCCAAAGGCGAAGAACCGACGATCGACTCCAGCTCCTGCAGGGTGACTTGTCTCTCGAGAATGACGCGTTCTATTCCCATATCGCGCGCGATGTTCACTCCCGCGCTGTTGTGAATCCCCATCTGCGTCGATGCGTGAACCGGCACCGCCGGGAACAGCTCCCGCAGCAGCCGTACAATACCGATATCCTGTACGATCAGGGCGTCCGGTTCGTACCGGGCGATAATTTCCAGCTGACGGGCGGCATCCTCCAGCTCATCCTGTTTGATCAGGGTGTTGAAGGTGAGATAGTATTTTTTCCCATGCCCCTTCGCATATGCGGCAATTCTGGACAGATCGCGTATGCTGAAATTTTCCGCAGGTATCCGTGCATTGTATTTCTCCAGTCCGAAATAGACCGCGTCCGCCCCGCTCTGATAGGCGGCCAGGGCTGTTGCTATATTCCCGGCAGGGGCCAGGAGTTCAGGGGGGCCGCCTGAACGGGAATGGTGTGTTTTCATTGATCTAAATATACGATTTTTTCCGGTCCCTTTCTACCGGCGATTCAGCCCGAGAAAAAAAACCGCAGCCGCCGGGGCAGCTGTAATGGGAAAAAGGACACGGCAGTCATGAAGACCGCCGTGTCCGTCGTTGCAGTTAAAGAGAATTAGCTGAAGAACTTGTCGATATAACCCTGTACAAACACGTAGATAATTATCAGAGGCAGGAGATATTTTACATAGAGTCTTGTCCACTCGGGATATCTCATACCCTTTCCAGTGTTGGCCTCTTCGAGGAACTTGTCCCATCCCCATCCGAACTTGTAGCTGCAGAAGAGGACGAAAATCAGCGAGCCGATGGGCAGGAGGTTGGAGCTCACGATGAAATCCCAGAGATCTAGTACCACAGTTCCCTCTCCCAGGGGCTGGAACGAACTCCAGACATTGAAACCGAGGGCGCAGGGGATGGAGAGAACGGTCACGATAACACCATTGAGAAGGGAGGCTTTTTTCCGCGTCCAGCCCCATTCGTCCATGGTAAAAGCCATGAGGTTCTCGAATACGGCGACCACCGTAGTCATAGCGGCGAAGCTGAGGAAGAGGAAGAAGAGCGTACCCCACAGACGGCCGCCTGCCATGCTGTTGAAAATATTCGGCAGAACCACGAATACCAGCCCCGGTCCCGCTCCCGGGTTCTGGCCGAAGGCGAAAGCTGCCGGAAAAATAATCATACCCGCCATCAGTGCGACGAAGGTATCGAGAATAATGATATTGACGGACTCTCCGGTCAGTGACCTCTCTTTTCCAATGTAGCTTCCGAAAATGAGCATGCTTCCGATACCGAGACTGAGGGTGAAGAAGGCCTGCCCCATCGCGGCGTAGACTGCTTCCCACAACCCCGATTCTGCGAGCTTGCCGAAATCGGGCTTCAGATAGAAGCTGAGCCCCCCACCGG
>JBNGED010000414.1:0-2841 GCA_049975605.1 Sediminispirochaetaceae bacterium
GTTCAATACCAGAATATGCTCCTACTGAAAGCTGTGTCAAGCAATTATTGGAATTGGGTTCCAATAATTGGAATCCAATTCTACTCCTTCTCTTCCGGTAATTTTCCCGCGTCTCTCAGCCGTTCGGCGACATCCTTCAAACCAATTGCTGTAAGCCCTTTAAAACTCTGCAGACCCGTTGCCCTGTCCCATCCGTGCAGCTGGTAATATTCATCGAGCATCGCGTTCCATATCCGGTGATCGATTCGCTCCCCTTTGAAGGGCCCTGAAGCAACCGGCTCATTGTAGTACCGCTCGCAGGGATAGTCATCCCTGCGTTCGAATCCGGCATGCAGGGTATTGAATGCCTTCTCCACGTTGTGGGCCTGCAGACCCAGGAAGAGAAAGTCATCCTGCGAGAAAGTGCTTCCCGTAATACTTTCGTACATATCGATCCAGTTCTCAAGGGTCTGCCCGTACACATAGCTGCAGGTCCCCAATGTGTCCTGGATCGCCTTCTTCTTCTGTCCGAAGATCAGGTCCTGCGGCACATTGTCGTAGGAGCTCACCGCATCTCCCTTCGTCAGCCAGAAGCCCCCCAGACTTCCCCGGAGGTGCCGGCCTGAGACGGGAGAGACCACGATGCCGAATCCCCATCCTTTATTGATACGCACTCCGTCGAGGGAATCCTGTCCTTTCACATGGATGGCGAATTCCTTCCCCCTGCCGAGCTTCTCCGCCGCTTTGACGGATCCGTCCGCCAGAAGATCGCCGATTCCTTCTCTCACCGCCATCTTCCTGAAGAGACTGATCATCGCCTCAGCGTTCCCCCAGTTCAGCTCCAGGCCGTCGGTGTTTTCACGGGTCAGATAACCCTTCTCATAGGCTTCATAGGCCCAGGAGACCGCCTGACCGGCGTTATCCATATCGAGCCCGAGCTGATTGGTGAGATGATGGGCGTACATGGCCGCTTCGAGGTCGGTATTGTCGATCTTCGTGCAGAAGGCGTTGGAAGAATTGTTCCACCAGCCCTCCCCTTCGACGGCATACCGGCCGCTCTCGATCCTGGTCCATGGTTTGCAGGCGGTGGGACACCCGAAGCACGCTACCGTTCCAACACGGTAGGTCCTGATCACATCTTCACAGATCTTCGCGATTTTATCGCGTCCCCAGTACTCGTCCTGACCGTTTCTGACCGGCCGGTAGCCCTCTTCCCATCCCTTGGATTCCAGCAGTCCGCCGAGAGCGCCGTAATAGCCCTTCTCTCTGATCTCCCGCACGAATTTCCAGTTGTTGACGTTCTTTATCGTTTCGTCCACGGCGGTCATGAACCGCTCCGGATCGGCGATGCCGATCTTCCCGGTCCCTCTTACGGCAATCGCTTTCAGATTCTTCGAGCCCATGACAGCGCCGCATCCGGATCCGCCGGCGGCTCCGGCCCGGTCGTTGATGATGCAGGCTGACTTTACCAGATGCTCTCCCGCCGGCCCGATGGAAGAGACCCGGATCCTTTCATCATGGTACATAGCCCGTATCCGCCGTTCGGTCTCCCAGGTCGTACAGCCCCTCAGCTCCTCCGCATCCAGGACTTCAACGTCTCCGTCATGGATCCACAGGTAGACCAGCCGTTCCGATTTACCTGTAAGAATAATGTGGTCATAACCGGCATACTTCAGTTCCGGCCCCCAGAAGCCGCCGACGTTGCTCGAACCCATTCCTCCGTTGAATACGTTCTTGCACTCCACCGACACCCGGCAGGACCCCGGGGCGAGGGTGCCCACCAGGACCCCTGTGCCGAAGCAGAGCAGGTTGCCCGGATCATCCCAGGGCTTGTCCGGGTCCATTTCATCGAAGCAGAACCAGGTGTTGACCGGGCGGCCGCCGATCCATCTGCCGGCATACTCAGCCGTCGGTATTTTCTCCATTTTGCCCGAAGTAAGATCCACCCTGAGGATTCTGCCCGCATACGCGCCGTCATGCCGAATGCTCATCTGCTCACCCCCCTGGCGCCGAATACGCAGGCCTTCACACAGAGAGGAAAGGGTTCATCCCGGCACATATCGCAGGTACTGTCGATGGATATGGTGATCTTCTTATCTTCATTGGAGCGGAAAACCCGGGTACTCGAAATACTCGGTTGAAAGGATGTACGGCCGCTGTTGTGAAACGAACAGGCCGTTTCACACCGCAGGCAGCCTCTGCATTTATTCGGGTCGATCCAGATATTCATACACTTGCCTCAGCTCTATCCGCCCAGGTACGCCTTCTGGACTTCCTCACTCTTCTTCAGTTCAGCAGTAGTCCCGGAAAATTTCACCACTCCCTTCTGCAGAACGTAGCCCCTGTCGGCCACGGACAGGGCCATGCCGGCGTTCTGTTCGGAGAGCAGTATCGGCGTACCCTGGTCTTTTATCTTCTGAATAGTCTCGTAGAACTGCTCCACCAGGATGGGGGCCATACCGAATGACGGCTCGTCCATAATAATGAGAAGTGGCTCCTTGATAAGGGCCCTGCCGATAGCCAGCATGGCCTGTTCGCCCCCGGAGAGGGTCCCGGCGTTCTGGTCCCGTCTCTCCTTCAATACCGGAAAAAGGGCATAGATTTTATCAATGTTCCGTGAAATAAGCGATACATCCTTCTCCGCGGTAGCCCCCAGCTTCAGATTCTGAAAAACGGTCATCCTCGGAAAAAGACGACGGCCTTCAGGGACTATCGAGATCCCCTTGTTCACGATCACATTCGTATTGATTCGGTCGATCCGTTCGCCGTTGAAGTGGATCTCTCCCTTGTCCGGTTTGACCAGACCGATTATGGTCTTGATAGTGGTGCTCTTTCCCGAACCGTTGGAACCCAGGAGACAGA
>JBNGED010000415.1:0-2840 GCA_049975605.1 Sediminispirochaetaceae bacterium
CCGTGCACATCCAGGGCGACTCCGAAGGCGGGCGGGAAGCCGATACCGCGCTCGTCGAGCTGCTTCTGCAGCTCCTGCATCAGGACTCCCCGGCCGGCGCTCACCGGATATCCTTCCGTCTTGATGGAGGTCGGATGCCCGCGCCATTCACTGGACGTTCCGGTGAGATCGATACCGCAGGAGGGACTTCCGTCGAGACCGATCAGAATCAGCTTGTAATCGTAGGAAGGATACTGCTGGAGCTGATCGGCCACCATCACCGCCAGGTCGCGGCAGTGGGCCCGGTACTTGGGCGTGTCGTACTGTTCGATGACCGCGGAGAAGCGGTTCAGGCCGGTGAAGGCCACTTCGGGACAGGGCAGCTGGAAGATGGAGAAGTCGTTCTTCCGCAGGATATCCAGGATCTCCCATACCGGTCCGGCAAACCTTCCCCGCATGTAGGGCTTCGTGTTCTGGTTGAGCAGACAGTGGGACATCAGCGCCACCCGTCCGTTCGGTTTTACTCTTACATCCATGGCGTAATTCTCCTTTTTTCAAAAAAAATTCATAAGACAGATATGTACAGTGCTTCAAGACCGCTGTTCTTCTTCACAGCTGTTCTGAACGGCGGGCGGCATTTGTGTGCCTCAGGAGCATGACGAGGAGGACCAGACAAAGGACCGCGGCGCCCCCCCCGATACTGTAGAAGGTCCCGTCGATCCCTATCCGGTCGGCAAGCACCCCCGCGATCCAGGGACCGAGGAACATACCGACGGCGTACACGCTCTGATGGAAGCCCATGGCCGTGGCCCGTCCGTTCTCGGGAATATCCTGAATACAGGCACCTATCAGCACGGGATAGCTGACCCCGTGGGCGAAGCCGAGCATGGCCTGCAGGATAAAGAGCAGACCGATGCTTCCGACCGCCGGGGTAAGGATAATCCCGAGGGCGAAGAAGAGATAACTCACGCTGAGCAGCATCACCGTATTTTCGCGCTTCCCGATTGAAGTCGTCAGCAGATTCCCCCCGATGAGGCAGAGGATATTGACGCTCAGCAGGTAGCTCTTCATCAGGTCCGAAGCGCCCATCATTTCGGCCTTGATCGGGAAAAAACCGAAGACTATCCCGAAGTTGAGGAACTGGTTGACTCCGGCCAGGATGGAGACCAGCACGACCCTCGGATGGGTGAGGATCGGCTTGAGCCGGAAACGTTCCGGGACGCCTTCATCCGGACTTCCCCTGTCCGCGCTGCGCCGCCTCCCGAAGGGCCTTTCTTCGACCGGCAGCAGGAAGAAGACCGACAGGACCACGGCCCCGGCGGAGACCAGAAAAGCCAGGCTGTATCCCCCCAGGGCATTCAGGTACCCTGTGGAAAAGGTCCCCGTCAGCTTTGCCAGAGAGCTGGCAGTAGTGAGGATCGCTCCGGCCTTGATCACTTTTTCCCCTGAGAAGAGGGTCCCGAAGAAGACCACCTGCAGGACCCATGCGCTCATGGAGAGTCCGACCAGTGAACGTCCGAAGGTCAGCATGGGAAAATTAGACGAAACCGCCAGGGTCAGGGAACCGGCCCCGGCCAGCAGGATACCGGCCAGCATGCAGCCTTTGCGCCGGCCGATCCGGTCGGTGAAAATACCGATCGGCAGCCGGACGATTGCCTGCCACAGGCCGTACATGGAGAGGACGATCCCCACCTGAGTGAGGTTCGCGGTCCGTTCCTGGACGTACTGCGGCAGAGTGGGCATGTACACATAGTGGGCGAACCAGAACATGAATACCGACACCAGGACGAGGATTTTGGCGGTCTTCGAGTCCGTGGAAACGGTGCGCAGCTTCATTACAGCAACAGCGGGTATCAGATACCCAGGTACGCTGTTTTCACATGATCGTTCTTCGACAGCTCATCCGCGCTGCCTTCCAGGGTAACCCGTCCCGTTTCGATCACGTATCCCCGGTCGGTTATCTCGAGGGCCGTCTCCACATCCTGTTCCACCAGCAGTACGCTCAGATCGCGCTCGTTTTTAATCTTCATCAGCAGTGCCACCAGCTTGTCCACTATGACCGGGGCCAGGCCGAGGCTCAGCTCGTCAATGAGAAGAAGGTCAGGATCGGCCATCAGTGCACGGCCGACCGCCGCCATCTGCTGCTCGCCCCCTGAGAGAGTCCCCGCAAGACGTTTGCGGTATTTATGGAGGGCGGGAAAGATGCTGTAGACGAAATCCAGATCCTCTTTAACCTTCTTCTTGTCGGTCCGCATGTGGGCGCCGAGGGTGAGATTGTCTTCCAACGTCAATGCAAAGAAGAGCTGCCGGCCTTCGGGTACAAGCCCGATTCGCCGGGCAACCCTCGCGGCGTTGTTCATGTATGTGATATCCTCGCCGTGGTAGATGACCTTCCCCGACCAGGGATACATGGCCCCGATGAGATTGCTCATCAAGGTACTCTTGCCGACTCCGTTACTCCCTATGATACACACCGACTCGCCCGGCATTATTTCAATATTTACATCCCACAATACCTGGAGATTGCCGTATCCGGCCTCCAGATTCTCAGTCCTCAGAATCGCCTGCGCTCCCTTATTCGCCATCGGTGCTTCTCCTTTCCATATACTTGCGCCCGAGGTAGGCTTCGATCACCTGCGGGTTCTGCGAAATCTCCCTGGGGTTTCCCTCGGCGATTTTCTGGCCGGTATTCAGTACGATTATCCGCTGTGAGATCGACATGACCGCCCGCATCACATGCTCGATAAAGAGGATGGTGACCTTCATTTTTTCATTTATGTTCTTGATGAGCTCCAGGGCTTCGTCAATCTCCTTGGGCCGGAGTCCCGCCATCACCTCGTCGAGCAGAAGGAGGGTCGGGT